>NZ_JBHXDN010000001.1:0-57021 GCF_042726075.1 Kitasatospora sp. NPDC127035
CGCGTCGTCCACCGGGGCCCACCCGCGTGCGGCGCCGGGCCTCGGCCGGACGCACCGGCCGAGGCCCGGGGGCGCCCCGCCGGGAGGGACGGCGCCTCCGCCCGGCGGGGCCGCGCTCAGCTCAGCTGCGCTCAGCGGCGCTCAGAAGAACACCGAACGCCGCTGCACCAGCAGCTGGTAGAGGGTGTGCTGGATGGTCTCCCGGACCTCGTCGGCCAGGTCGAAGACCAGCATCGGGTCGTCCGCCGCCTCGACGGGGTGCCGGTCGGTCGCGATCGGCTCGCCGAACTGGATGATCCACTTGGTCGGCAGCGGGACCGCCCCCAGCGGCCCCAGCCACGGGAAGGTCGGCGTGATCGGTACGTACGGCAGGCCCAGCAGCCGGGCCAGGGTCCGGAAGTTGCCGATCATCGGGTAGGTCTCCTCGGCCCCGACGATCGAGCACGGGACGATCGGCACCCGCGCCCGCAGCGCGGACGACACGAAGCCGCCGCGGCCGAAGCGCTGCAGCTTGTACCGCTCGGAGAACGGCTTGCCGACCCCCTTGAAGCCCTCCGGCCAGACCCCGACCAGCTCGCCCCGTTCCAGCAGTGCCTGGGCGTCCTCGTTGCAGGCCAGCGTGTGCCCGGCCTTCCGGGCCAGCTCGTTGATGCCGGGCAGGACGAACACCAGGTCGGCGGCGAGCATCCGCAGGTGCCGGTGGTGCGGGTGGTGGTCGTGTATGGCCACCTGGGTCATCAGGGCGTCCAGCGGGATCGTGCCGGAGTGGTTGGCGACGATCAGCGCGCCGCCCTCGGCCGGGATGTTCTCGACGCCGCGGACCTCGACCCGGAAGTACTTCTCGGCCAGCGGCCGCAGCAGCCCGAGCAGGACCTCCTCGGTCAGCTCCCGGTCGAAGCCGAACTCGTCCACCTCGTAGTCGCCGGTGATCCGGCGGCGCAGGAAGGCCAGGCCGTCGGCGGCCCGGGACTCCCAGCCCTTGCCGAACAGCCGGGTGGCGGCCGGGCCCAGCTGCCCGGCCAGTGCCCCGCCGACCGTCTCGGCGACCCGGTCGGCCAGGCCGGGGCCGACCGGCGGCTCGGTCCAGCTGGGGGCGGACTCGATCGGGATGACCTTCGCCTCGCCCGGCGCGTTCTCGGCGGCGGCACTCATGCGGGTTCAGCTCCTGGGTCGGTGCGGGCGGGCGGGACTCTCCGGTGCGGCCCGGCCGTGCCCCGGGCGCTCGGGGCCGAGCAGCGCGGCCACGCCGTCGGTGACGGCGGCCAGCCGCTCGGGCGGCAGCAGGCCGGGCGACTGCGCCGCGGCGAAGTCGGTGAACGCCTCCGGGGTGGTGAACGCCGGACGGTAGCCGAAGGTCTCCCGCAGCCGCGTGGTGTCCACCACCCGGCCGTGCGTGAGCAGCCGGAGCTGCTCGGGCGAGACGTCCACGAGCCTGGTCTGCCGGGCCAGTCCGGCGAACCAGCTGATCGCGGGCAGCAGCAGCGGCAGGGTCGGCCGGCCCAGCCGGCGGGCGCACTGGGAGAGCAGCAGGACGCCCTCCCCCGCCACGTTGAAGGTACCGGTGTTGACGGTGCCCGGCTCGGCGGCGAACGCGGCCCGGCAGAGCACCTCGATCACGTCGTCCTCGTGGACGAACTGGAGCCTCGGGTCGTAGCCGAGAACGGTCGGCAGCACCGGGAGCCCGAAGTAGTCGGTCAGCGGGGTGTCGGCGGCCGGGCCGACGATGTTGGCGAACCGCAGCACCGTCACCCCGACGTCCGGGCGGCGCCGGGCGAAACCGCGGACGTAGCCCTCGACCTCGACCGCGTCCTTGGCGAAGCCGCCGCCCGGCAGGTTCCTGGGCTGGGTGCGCTCGGTGAACACCGCCGGGTCGCGCGGCGCCGAGCCGTACACGCCGGTGGTCGACTTCACCACCAGCCGGCGGACACCCGGCGCCTTCTGGCAGGCACCGAGCAGCTGCATGGTGCCGATCACGTTGGACTCCTTCACCGACGAGCGGTTGGTGGAGCCCAGCCCGGTGGCGCTGACCGCGAGATGGACCACGGTGTCGACCCCGTGCTCGGCGATCACCCGGGCCACGGCGGGGCGGCGCAGGTCGAGCTGGTGGAAGCGGTACGGCGCGGCGGGCCCGTCCGGCTCCGCGAGCGCGCGCAGCGGGGGCCGGGGCGGCTGCACGTCCACGCCGACCACCAGGTCCACCCCGGGCCTGCGGCGCAGCTCGGCGGCGAAACGGGCGCCCAGGTGCCGGGCCACGCCGGTGACGAGCACGACCGTTCCCACAGCGCTGCACCCCATTTCCACGCCCGCCCGTTCCTCGGCCCGGGCGGCCTGCGTGCACCGTACCGCGCCGCCGTGGCGGGCCGTGAAACGACACCGCCCGCCCAGGCCACGAGGGCCTGGACGGGCGGGGGAACGCCTGAACCCCGCCGGAGCGGGGGGATACTTCGTTGCGTCGCTGGACCCTCGTCGTGGGGTCACCCCCGCCGAGGCGGGGAAGCTCACAAGCTCAGGCGTTACTTCTTGTTGCGACGCTGAACACGCGTCCGCTTCAGAAGCTTGCGGTGCTTCTTCTTGGCCATACGCTTGCGACGCTTCTTGATGACAGAGCCCACGGAACAACCCTCGCTCACTGAGACTCGCGCCCGTGAGAGACGGAGTCCATACGACTGACGGACGGCCTAGCCTACCGTCCACTCGCCCAGGGCCGTAATCGTGCTCCCCGGGACGGGCAAACTCGGGGCGAATCCGAGGCGAACGGGCGCGGGGCCCACCGGCTGTGGGCCCCGCTCCGCCGGACTGTCCTACGCGCTTTCGAGCCGCACGTAGGAGTCCTTGAGGTACTCGTGCACTGCCTGCTGAGGCACCCGGAACGACCGGCCGACCCGGATGGCCGGCAGTTCGCCGCTGTGCACCAACCGGTAGACCGTCATCTTGGAGACCCGCATGACCGCGGCCACTTCGGCCACGGTCAGGAAGACGACGTCCTGCAAGGGGCGTTCGCCGGAACTCATGACCATCACCCGACCCTTACCCGTGTGCAAGGCACCGGCTTCCCCTCCGGTGACTCCACCGGCACACGTGTATCCCCAGAGTAGTTATGGGTGGTACCAGTGGGAAGAGGGAGAAGCGCAGTCGTCGTACGGTGAGGGATAAGCCCGTTGCAGTACGTAGCCGATCGGCGGTCTGCACCAGTGGTCGTGCGCACGGCCCCGGTCCGGCACCGGCCCTTCACAACCGGGGGCGGCCGTTCAGCGGCGCGGGCCGCCGCCGCGGCCGACGCCGCAGGTCAGGGCAGCAGTCCGTGGTGCGGCAGGACGGCCCTGCGGGTGGCCAGGATCGCCTGGTCGAGGCGGTCGGCCGGATCGTATCCCGCCTCGAAGTCGCGCCAGGCCGGGCGCGCGCCGTCGGTCATCCGCAGCGGGGCCGGACGCCGGGTCCGCCGGTAAACCTCCGCCCGCCATGTTTCCGGAGTCTCGGTGACCGGGTCGACGGGCCGGCCCGCGGCGGTCGCGACCAGATGGGTCCACGTCCGCGGTACGACGTCGACGACCGCGTAGCCGCCCCCGCCGAGGGCGATCCAGCGGCCGTCGGCGTGCTCGTGGGCCAGCGCGTGCAGTTCCTCGGCGATCAGCCGCTGCGCGTCCACGGTGACGGCGAGGTGGGCGAGCGGGTCCTCCAGGTGGGTGTCGGCGCCGTGCTGGGTGACGAGGACCTGCGGCCGGAAGGCGGCGATCAGTTCGGGCACCACGGCGTGGAAGGCGCGCAGCCAGCCGGAGTCACCGGTGCCGGCCGGCAGCGGGAGGTTGGCCGCGGAGCCGGGGGCGCCGGGCCCGCCGGTCTCGGTGGCCCAGCCGGTCTGCGGAAAGAGCGTGGCGGGGTGCTCGTGCAGCGAGACCGTGAGCACCCGGGGGTCGTCCCAGAACGCCTCCTGGACGCCGTCGCCGTGGTGGACGTCGACGTCGACGTAGGCGACCCGCTCGGCGCCGAGTTCGAGCAGCCGGGCGATGGCGAGGGCCGGGTCGTTGTAGATGCAGAAGCCGGACGCCTTGCCGGGCATGGCGTGGTGCAGGCCGCCGGCGAAGTTGACGGCGTGCGGGGTCTCGCCGCGCCAGACGGCCTCGGCGGCGGCGACCGACTGCCCGGCGATCAGCGCGGAGGCGGAGTGGACGGCCGGGAAGGACCAGTTGTCGTCGGTGCCGAGCCCGTGCCGGGGGTCCTGCTCGTCGGGGTGGGCGGCGGCGTGCTTGACCGCCTCGACGTAGGCGGCGGTGTGCACCAGCCGGAGGGTCGACTCACCGGCGGGCGGCGCGGACCGGACGGTGACGCCCGGACCGCCGTCGAGGCCGAGGGACTCCACCAGCCGCATGGTGAGCGAGAGCCGGGCCGGGTCCATGGGGTGGCCGGGGCCGAAGTCGTACGCGGTGACCGCCTCGTCCCAGAAGAGGTGCAGGCCGCAGGGGGTGACGCGCTCGGCTTCGGGCATGGCCTCCACCGTAGTGGGTGAGGCCGGTGCGGCCGGGCAACGGGCCCTTGAACGCCGGTGGTACGGACGTCAGCCGCGAGGGAGGCCGGCGCGCGCCCCGACGGGCGGTGCCGCCGGAACGGGCGCGGCGGCGGGAGCGGTCGCGGGTGCGGCGGCCCGGTCCGGGCGGCGGCCGGCCAGCCGGCACCCGAGGCAGTCGGGGTGGCCCCGGCGGGCGTCGGGGTCGGGGGTGCGCCAGTGCCGGCGGCCGGGCGGGCGCGGCCCGGTGGCCTTGCCCCGGCCGGCGAGGTGGAGCAGCCAGGCGGCGAGGGCCCCGAGCACGGTGAGACCGGCGCCGGCCCAGAGCCCGGGGGCCGACCCGGCGATGAGGGCGACGCCCGCGACGGCGGATCCGAGCACGACGATCGCGGTCCCGGTCCAGCCGGCCACGGTGTGGCCCATGTCGTGATCTCCGTGTGCGCCCATGTCTCCTCGTTTGGTGTGATGGGTGCGGTCCGCATCCACTCGGACGTTTTATCTCACGAGCTAAGTAACTTAGATACTAAGGAGATACCCCGTGGAGGGCAAGCCGCGCCCGCAGGCGACGGCCGAGCAGGCGCTCTATGCGATGGACCGGATGATCGCGCTCGCGCAGTTCGGCCAGCAGGACATCGCCTCGCGGCTCGGGCTCAACGTCACCGACCTCACCTGTCTGGGCTTCGTCATGGAGGCCGCCCTGGCCGGCGAGTCGCTGGCGGCCGGCGACCTCGCCGAACGCGCGCAGCTGACCACCGGCGCGGTGACCGGGGTGCTCAACCGGCTGGAGAGGGCCGGGTACGCCCGGCGCGAGGCGGACCCGGGCGACCGACGCCGGGTCCGGGTGGTGCTGGACAGCAGCGCGCAGGCCCGCATCCTGGAGGTCTACGGACCGTTCTACGAGCGGATCAACCGCCTCTTCGCCGACTACACCGCGGACGAGGTCGCGGTGCTCGCCGACTGGTTCACCCGCGCGAAGGGGCTGCTGCGCGAGTCGCTCGACGAGGTCCGCGAGGGCGGGGACCGGCGCTAGGCCCGCCACGCGGCCGGTGACGGGCGCGGCCGCGCGGAACGGCCTAGACGCGGACCGCGACCGCGTCGGGGGCCACCGGGGCCGGGGCGAAGCGGTCGGCGAGCGGCAGCACGGCGAGCACCAGCAGCATCGGCGCGAGCAGCGCCCAGCGGTACGAGCTCGCGTCCGCCAGCGCCCCGACCAGCGGCGAACCGACCAGGAAGCCCACGTAGTTGAAGAGGTTGAGACGGGCCACCGCGGCGTCCGAGCCGGCCGGGAAGAGCCGCCCGCCGGCCGCGAAGACCTGCGGGATGATCGCGCAGATCCCCAGACCGAGCACGGTGAACCCGGCGATCCCGACCCGGGCGCCGGGTGCGACGGCGGCCAGCGCGAACCCGAGCGCGGCCAGCACCGCGCCGGACCGGACCACCGGGACGGCGCCCCAGCGCTGCACCGCGCGGTCGCCCAGCGCCCGGCCGAACAGCATCGCGACCATGTAGCCGAGGTAGGAGAGCTTGGCCACGTCCTCCGGGCTGCCCAGGCCGTCGGTCAGGTACTTGACGCTGTAGTTGGAGACCGAGGCGTCGGCGATGTACGCGAAGGCCATCGCCAGGCAGAGCGGCAGCAGCGGGCGCCACGGAACGGCCCGGGCGGCGGCCTCGGCGGCCTCGCGGACGGCGTCGCCGAGTTCGGCCGGCCCGGCGAGGCGGGTGCCGGCCAGCACCGCGAGCGGGGCGATCACCCCGGCCGCCGTGCCGAACAGCACCGGCAGGCCGAGGCCGGCGTGCGCACCCAGGCCGGCGACGGCGGCGCCGAGGATCCCGCCGAGGCTGAACGCCGCGTGGAAGCCGAGCATGACCGACCGGCCGTAGCGGTGCTGGAGGCCGACCCCGAGCATGTTCATACTCGCGTCCAGCGCCCCGACCAGCAGGCCGAACGCGCCCAGCGCGAGGGCGAGTTGCCAGAGCGTGTCGCCGAACCCGGCGGCGGCCAGGGTGACGCAGACGGCCGGCTGGACGACCCGCAGCACGGCCCGCGCCCCGGTCCGCCGGACCAGCCGCTCGGAGGCGATCGAGCCCACCCCGGCCAACACCGGCACCGCGGCCAGGAAGACCGGCAGCAGCGCGTCGCTCAGCCCGTACCGGTCCTGGAGTTCCGGGATGCAGGTGACCAGCAGGGCGAAGGTGACGCCCTGGAGCAGGAAGCCCGCCGCCAGCGCGGCGCGGCCGGCCCGGAGCCGCGGCGTGACCGCGGCACTCTCGGAACGCACATCAACCTCGCTACCGGCCGGTACGACAGTGGTGGCGAGAGCGTAGGCCGTGACGGGCGATCGCGGGAGGGGTCGCGCAGCGATTCCGGGACACGGGCCGCATCAGAGCAGGCCGGGGACCTCCGCCAGGTCGGCGATCAGACCGGTGGCACCGGCGGCGAGCAGCTTCGCCGGGTCGGTGAGCGCGGTGTAGCCGTACACGTCCATGCCGGCGGCGCGGGCGGCCAGCACTCCGTTGGGGCTGTCCTCCAGGACCAGGCAGGCGGCCGGGTCGACGCCGAGGGTGCGGGCGGCGTGCAGGAACAGGTCGGGCGCGGGCTTGCCGACCCCGACGTCCTGGGCACTGAAGATCCGCTCCTCGGGGAACTCCCCGCGCAGGCCGGTGACGTCCAGCGCGGTGCGGATCCAGGAGTGGTGCGCGGAGGAGGCCAGGCAGTACGGCACGGAGCGCTGCCGAAGCTCCTTCAGCAGCGTCTCCGCGCCCCGCACGGCCACGAGTTCGGTGCCGAAGGCGTCGAACACCCGGCCGTGGAACAGCTCGTCGAAGCCGTCCGGGAGCCGCGCGCCGTCGTGGCGCTCGGCGATCACGTCGTGCACCCGGTGGGCGGCGGTGCCCATGAAGTCCCGGTAGGAGTCCTCGATCGTGGTCGGGTAACCGAGCTCGGTCAGGTACTCGGCCAGCAGCCGGTTGGACACCGGCTCACTGTCCACCAGGACGCCGTCGTTGTCGAAGATCACCAGTTCGTAGGCCACGCGTTCGAGCGTACCGGGCCCGCCCGGCGGCTACCTGCCGCCGGAGGCCAGCTCCCGGGAGCGGTCCCGGGCCGCCTCCAGGGCGCCCAGCAGGGCCGCCCGCACCCCGTGGTTCTCCAGCTCGCGGATGGCCGCGATGGTCGTGCCGGCCGGCGAGGTGACCGCCTCGCGCAGCTTCACCGGGTGTTCGCCGGAGTCCCGCAGCATGATCGAGGCGCCGATCGCCGACTGCACGATCAGGTCGTGCGCCACCTGGCGCGGCAGCCCGAGCAGGATGCCCGCGTCGGTCATCGCCTCGACCAGGAAGTAGAAGTACGCCGGACCCGAACCGGAGAGCGCGGTCGCCGCGTCCTGCTGGGCCTCGGGCAGCCGCAGCGCCTTGCCGACCGACCGGAAGATCTCCTCGGCCCGCACCAGGTGCGCCTCGGTGGCGTGCGAGCCGCCGGAGATGACGCTCATCCCCTCGTCCACCAGGACCGGGGTGTTGGGCATCACGCGGACCACCGGGGTACCGGCCGCCAGTCGTGCCTCGAACCACTCGGTGGGGATGCCGGCCGCCGCCGAGATCACCAGCCGGTCCGGTCCGACGTGCGGCGCCAGCTCGTCCAGCAGGGTGCCCATGTCCTGCGGCTTCACCGCCAGGATCAGGGTGTCGGCGAGCTTGGCGGCCTCGGTGTTGCCCACCACGCCGACCCCGTACCGGGCGGCCAGCTCCTCGGCCCGCTCCGGACGGCGGGCGGTCACCAGGACGTCCGCCGGGTCCTTCCCGGCCCGCAGCAGGCCGGAGAGCAGCGCCTCACCGATCTTGCCCGTGCCGAGGAAGGCGATCTTCTGTCCGTGCTCCGTGTTGCCGGCCATGGCCACTCCTTGCTTCCGGTACCGCGGCCATCCTCGCACCGCGTACGCGCCGGCGGCGGGACCGTCCACCCTGCGGAAGGCACGGGTCCGGGGTCCGCGGGCGCCGGGCCCGGGGCGCCCCCTAGGGCGAAACTCCGGGTTCTCCCCTATGGCCCGGCGCTGGGCCCGGGCGCACCGTGGAGGTATGGCACACGGAGAGATGTCCCGACGTGAGAACCGGCAGGTCGCCGTCGCCGCGGCGACAGTGGGCCCGTGGCGGACCGCCGCGGGAGTCGGTGCGGTGGTGGGGGCGACGGCCCTGGGGATCGACGCGATCTCCGGGGACTGGTCGCTGAGCATGCTGGCCGATCCGGCCGGCTGGGGCCTGTTCTTCTTCTTCCTGGTCGGTGCGGTCGGCGGCCAGCTGCGCCGCGACACCACCGACCGGCGGCTGGCCCGGTGGGCGGCCGAGCACCCGTGGCAGTCGGCGCTGCCGGCGGCCGGCGGGCTGCTCCTGCTGAACACGCTGGCGCAGCTGTTCCTCGGCGACGCGGGCGTGTTCGAGGCCTTCTTCCTCTCGCTGCTGCCGGCCGGCCTGCTGCTGGCCGTCGCGGGCGTGGTCGGCTCGGTGAAGCGGGCCCGCGGCAAGGGCTGAGCGGGGGCGGCGGACGCGGGGCCGGAGGACGCGGGGCGGCGGCGCGGGGGCGGCCCGAACGGACGACGGGGCCGGTCCGGACGGGCGACGGGGCCGGTCCGGTCCCCGGACGGCGCACTCCGGTTCACCGGCCGGGGTGCCCCCGATCGGACGAACGTCACACCCCGTCGACATACTGGCGCGATGCCGATCGCCGAAGATCCAGAACCGCGCCCGCACGAGGGCCGGGACCAGGACGGGACCACCCCGTCCGGGGCGGACGGGAAGGACCCGTTCGCCGACCTCGTCCTCGACGAGGAGTTCGTCAAGGGTGCCTCCGTGAAGGAGCAGGCGGGCCGCACCCGGATGCTCGCCGCCCAGTGGAAACACACCCCGCCGGTCGACCCCGGCGGCCGCCGCTCCGTGAACGACGGCCCCCGGGCCCGGAAGCGGTTCGGCCGCGGTCCGCGGCCGGCCGACGCCTGGGGCCGTCCCCGACCGCGCCGTCGGCCGGAGTGGCGGGCGCCGATGTTCGTGGTGCTCGCCGTCGCCCTGGCGCTCGCCGCGCTGAACGTCGACGGCCTGCGGTCCTGGTACTCGACCCGCTTCGGCTCCGACGGGACCGCCGCCTCGTCCGTGCCCACCGCCGTCCCGACCGTCGCACCGGAGACGGCCCGGCCGACCGGCGCGCCCTCCCCCGTCGCCGAGCAGCGCCCGACCGTCGACCACCCGTGGGCCGGCTCCCCCGCCGAGGGCTGGCCGACCGACATCACGGTGTTCGAGCCCAAGGAGACCCCGCCGGCCATCGGGGTGTTCGACGCCGCGCAGGTCGCCGCCCAGGTCAAGCTGGTCAAGGACTACCTGGCGGCGGCCAACCTGGACCCGAAGGTGATCGCCGGCGCCCGCCCGGAGGCGGCACTGGCCCTCCTGGACCGGGAGGAGCGCGACGCGGCCGACGCCGCGCTGACCAGGCCCTCCGTGGACACGGACCCGACGCACTGGTTCAGCCGCTTCGACCCGGCCGAGGCCGTACCGGTCGGCGACACCGTGAAGCTCCAGGGCCTGATCACGGTCGAGGGCGACGGCGCGAAGGGGGTGCTGGTGCGCGCCGACTTCACCTACGTCTACGCGCTGCGCCCCGGTCCGGAGGCCGCCCGGCGGGCCGCCTCGCCCCCGCCGAAGCCGGCCACCCCGCGCCCGACGGCCCCGCCCGCGACGGGCGGCGGCGCGCCCAGGCCGGTGGGCTGGACGGTACCGGCCGCGGACGTCGCCGGGGACACCCGGACGACCCGCACCGTGGTCCGCAAGGTGGACACCTTCCGCTTCCACGACCCGGCGCGGTACCGGGTGGACCCGAAGAAGCTGACTCTCAGCAGCAGGACCGAGATCGGCAACAGCGCGTGCGACGTCTACGACGGCTACCTGCACCCGCAGTTCGACCAGTTCGCCGCCGCCACCGGACCCGAGCCCGCACCGAGCGGGACGTCGAGCGACCCGTACGACCGCAGCAAGGACCTGACGGAGGACGACGGCGAATGCGGGACGATCACCCGCAGCTGAACGGCCCCGCCGGCGGTCAGCGCCTGCGCCTGGCCCGGACCGGCCCCTTCGGGCCGGGCCGGCCGCCGCGCCCGGACCGGCGCCGCTCGTGGCGGGTCAGCGCCCGCTCGTAGTCGGCCCGGTGGACGGCCTCGCCGGGCGCCTCGACCAGACCGCGGGCGGCGTAGGCGAGCAGGGCCCCGACCCCGCCGATGATCCAGACCACGCCGAGCGACTTCTCCTCGGCCATCCAGCCGGTCAGCCGGTCCTTGCCCTCGGTGAGCACCTTCCAGGTGCGCAGCGCGGAGAGCAGCGAGCAGATCGCCACGGCGGCGACCAGCAGGCCGTTGAGGAAGCCGCCGTTGTCGGACATCCGGATGCCGTCGACCGCGAGGCGCAGGACGAAGGCGGCGGCCGCGGCGGCGAGCAGCGCGCCGACCGGCACCAGGATCCGGCGGATCCGGTAGCCGCCGTCGTGGTCGACCCAGCTGGTGCCGAACCAGCGGATCGGCTCCGGTTCGGGGGCGCCTGCGGGCGTGCGGTCGCCGGCGGGCTGGGGGGCGGGGGCGGATTCCTCGGTCACACGGCCGATTATCACCCGGCGCCCCGGAACGGCGGAGGAGCCGTCCCCCTGGTGGGACGGCTCCTCGTGGTGCGCGGGGGTGTCAGCCGAGCTTGCTGACGTCCCGGACGGCGCCCTTGTCGGCGGAGGTGGCCATCGCGGCGTACGCGCGCAGGGCCTGGCTGACCTGGCGCTCCCGGTTCTTCGGCTTGTAGCCGCCCCCGGCCTCCAGCACCGCCCGGCGCTCCTCCAGGACCTCCGGGGAGACCTCCAGGGAGATCGTCCGGCCGGGGATGTCGATGGCGATGATGTCGCCGTTCTCGACCAGGGCGATCGTGCCGCCGGACGCGGCCTCCGGGGAGGCGTGGCCGATCGACAGGCCGGAGGTGCCGCCGGAGAAGCGTCCGTCGGTGACGAGCGCGCACGCCTTGCCCAGGCCCCGGCCCTTGAGGAACGAGGTCGGGTAGAGCATCTCCTGCATGCCCGGGCCGCCCTTGGGGCCCTCGTAGCGGATGACGACGACGTCGCCCTCCTTGATCCGCTTGGCGAGGATCGCCTCGACCGCGTCGTCCTGGGACTCGACGACCACGGCCGGGCCGCTGAAGGTCCAGATCGACTCGTCGACGCCCGCGGTCTTCACGATGCAGCCGTCCTCGGCGAGGTTGCCGTACAGCACGGCGAGGCCGCCCTCGACGGAGTAGGCGTGCTCGACGCTGCGGATGCAGCCCCCGGCGGCGTCGGTGTCCAGGCTGTCCCAGCGCTCGGACTGCGAGAAGGCCTCGGCGGAGCGGACGCAGCCGGGCGCGGCGTGCCACAGCTCGACGGCCTCGGCGGACGGCGAGCCGCCGCGCACGTCCCAGGTCTTGAGCCACTCGGCGAGCGAGTCGGAGTGGACGGTGTGCACGTCCTCGTTGAGCAGCCCCGCCCGGTACAGCTCGCCGAGGATGGCCGGGATGCCGCCGGCCCGGTGGACGTCCTCCATGTAGTACGAGCCGTTGGGCGCGACCTTGGAGAGGCAGGGCACCCTGCGGGAGACGGCGTCGATGGCCAGCAGGTCGAAGTCCAGCTCGGCCTCCTGGGCGGCGGCGAGCAGGTGGAGGATGGTGTTGGTCGAACCGCCCATGGCGATGTCGAGGGCCATCGCGTTCTCGAAGGCGGCGCGGGTCGCGACGGCGCGCGGCAGGACGGAGGGGTCGTCCTGGCCGTAGTGCCGGTTGGTGATCTCGACGACGGTCCGCCCGGCGTTCTCGTAGAGGGCGCGGCGGGCGGTGTGGGTGGCGAGGACGGATCCGTTGCCGGGCAGCGAGAGGCCGATCGCCTCGGTGAGGCAGTTCATCGAGTTGGCGGTGAACATGCCCGAACAGGAGCCGCAGGTCGGGCAGGCGTTCTCCTCGATGATCGCGATGTCCTCGTCGGACACGTTCTCGTTGACCGCCTGGGAGATGGCGTCGACCAGGTCGAGCTTGCGCACGGTGCCGTCGACCAGGGTGGCCTTGCCGGCCTCCATCGGGCCGCCGGAGACGAAGACGGTCGGGATGTTCAGGCGCAGCGCGGCCATCAGCATGCCGGGGGTGATCTTGTCGCAGTTGGAGATGCAGATCAGCGCGTCGGCGCAGTGCGCGTTGACCATGTACTCGACCGAGTCGGCGATCAGGTCGCGGGAGGGCAGCGAGTAGAGCATGCCGCCGTGGCCCATCGCGATGCCGTCGTCCACCGCGATGGTGTTGAACTCGCGCGGGATGCCGCCCGCCTGCTTGATCGCCTCGGAGACGATCCGGCCGACCGGCTGCAGGTGGGTGTGCCCGGGGACGAACTCGGTGAAGGAGTTGGCGACCGCGATGATCGGCTTGCCGAAGTCCTCGCGGGCTACGCCGGCCGCCCGGAGAAGCGCCCGGGCGCCTGCCATGTTGCGACCGTGGGTGACCGTACGGGACCTCAGCTCGGGCACTGTGCTCCACTCCTTCGGAGGCTGACTCGCGGCCCCGCTCGGTATGGAGGGTGCGGGGCCACTGTGTCCGTCGAGCCTACGCCCGCCGTCCGGGCGGCGGACGGCGCGTCCGCGATGCGGTCAGGGCGGCGCGTGGACGGAGCGGGCGGAACCGGGTCGCGGCGGGGTCTCGGCGGGGCGGAGCGGGGGTGGTGGGCCGGGCACGGGCAGCCGGGTCAGCCCGGGGTGACCGCCACCGTCAGGTCCAGCACGTACGGCTCGACGACCCAGCCGTCCGGGAACTCGCCGAGCAGGGCCTCGCGCTCGACGGCCAGCAGCGGTGCACGCCGCTCCGGGGTGAGGGCGGCGAGGTAGGAGCGCGAGGTGAGGTCGGTGATCACGTGGTCGACGGTGACCCGGCGCTCCCAGCGCAGCCGGGCGGAGCCGGTCCGCAGGTCGTGGGGCGCGAGGTGACCGGCGATCTCGTTGACGGCGCCGTAGCCGTGGTAGCTCTGCAGCGCGGCGGCCAGCCGCTCGCCCATCGCGCGGATCCAGCCGACGCTGCTGTCCTTCACGTTCCACCAGGTGGCGAGGGCCCCGCCGGGCCGCAGCACCCGGATCGCCTCGGGGACCGACCGTGCGGGGTCGGTCCAGTGGAAGGCCTGCGCGTAGGTGACGAAGTCCGCCGAGCGGTCGTGGAAGGGCAGTTCGTCGCCGGTGCCCCTGACCAGCGGCAGACCGGGGCTGCCGGCCAGGAACCGGGCGGCCATGCCGTCATTGGGCTCGACGGCGACGACGTCCGCGCCGCGCCCGGCCAGCAGCCGGGTGGAGATGCCCGTGCCGGCCCCGACGTCCAGTACCCGGGCGCCCTTGAGGCTCCGGCCGGACAGCCGCTCCAGCTCGTCGAACAGCTCGTCCGGGTACGACGGCCGCGCCCGGTCGTACTCGGCCGCCACCCCGCCGAAGGACTCCGCGAGCTCCCTGAACTTCTGTCGATCCGTCATGGCTCCCCCTGCACAGGTCCGTTCGTACGCTCAGCGTACGCGTGCGGAGGTGGCCAGGTGCAGGCGGGTGAACGCCAGCGCCTCGGCGAGATCGGCCTCCCGTTCGGCGGGCGACGCGGACCGCCGGGTGTTGACCTCCAGCACCACGTGACCGTCGAAACCGGTCCGGGCGAGGTGTTCGAGCAGCTCGGCGCAGGGCTGCTTGCCCCGGCCCGGGATCAGGTGCTCGTCCTTGCCGGAGCCGGAGCCGTCCGCGAGGTGGATGTGGGCGAGCCGGTCGCCCATCCGCTCGACCATCGCGAGCGCGTCGATCCGGGAGGTCGCGGCGTGCGACAGGTCGATGGTGAAGTGCCGGTAGTCCTCGTCGGTGACGTCCCAGCCGGGCGCGTACGCCAGCACCTCGCGGTCGCGGTACCGCCACGGGTACATGTTCTCGACGGCGAACCGGACGTCCGTCTCCCCCGCCATCCGGTCGATGCCCTCGACGAACTCCCGGGCGTACTGCCGCTGCCAGCGGAACGGCGGGTGGACGACGACCGCGCTCGCACCGAGCTTCTCGGCAGCCGCCCGGGCCCGGACCAGCTTGGTCCACGGGTCGGTGGTCCAGACCCGCTGGGTGATCAGCAGGCACGGCGCGTGCACGGCGAGGATCGGCACGCCGTGCACGTCGGAGAGCCGGCGCAGCGCCTCGATGTCCTGGCTGACCGGGTCGTTCCAGACCATCACCTCGACGCCGTCGTAGCCGAGCTTCGCGGCCAGTTCGAAGGCGATGGCGGTGTTGGCCGGATAGACCGAGGCGGTGGAGAGGGCGACCTTGGTGTCCGGGATGTGCAGGGCCGGGTGGGCGGGCAGGACCAGGCGGTCGGTGGTGCGGAGCAGCGGCGGGCGGGCGGCGGCCTGCCGGGCGGCCTTGACCGACTTCACCGACTGGACGGCGGCCTTGGCGGCGCCGGCGGCCCGGGCGGTGCGGGTGCCGCGGGCGGGCTGCGCCGGTGCGGCGGCTTCGGTGGCGGGGGCGCCCTTCGCGGCGCCCTTGGCCGCGGACCTCTCCGTCCGGGCCCTCCCGGCGCTGCGCCGGGCCGCCGGTTCGGCCTTCCGTCCGGCTTTCCGCCCGGTGTCCTCCCCGGCCGCCGGTTCGGTCGTCGGTTCGGTCGTCGGCTCGGTAGCCGGTTCGGCCTTTCGTCCGGCTTTCTGCCTGGCCGTCGACCTGGCCGCGGGTTTTGCCCCGAGCTTGGCCGCCCGCGCCGCGGGCGCCTCCGCGGCCTCCGGGCCGGGCCCGGCCGCGGGCTCGGCGGTCCGGCGGGCGGTGCGTCCGGCCGTCCGGCCCGCCGACTGCTTCGACGCCTTCCGGGCCGCCTTCTCGGCGACCCCGCCGGCGGCCTCCCTGGCCGCCCGGACGCCCTTCACCGCCTTGCCCAGCTTGCGGGAGCGCACGGGCGCGGTGTCCGGGTCGGCGGTGTCCGCGGACCGCGGCGCGTCCGGGTCCGGAGTCGTGTCCGAGGTCGTGCCCGCAGGGCCCGCAGGGCCCTCGCCGGCGTTCGGAGCCGGGCCGGACGGGCGGCGGGCCCGGCGCGCGGCGTCCGGCCGCGGCTGCCCGTCCTCGGGAGCGCGGCCCTCCCGCGTACCGTCCTCGCCCGCTGGATGCGCCACGGGAGACAGCGTAAGCGTCCCGCGCCCGGAACGGGGAGCCGGTCGGAGGGCGCGCGGGCCGGCCACGCGCCGGGCCGTCCGGGCGGGGGAACCGGCAGTTCGGGGGCGGGAACGGCCCGTCAGGGGGTGAGGGCGGGCCGACGGCGGTCGGCGGAACCGTCCATGGCGTCCAGGCGGCGCAGGATGATCCCCTCGCGCAGCGCCCAGGGACAGACGTCCAGTTCGTCCAGACCGAACAGGTCCATCGCGGCGTCCGCGACCAGGGCGCCGGCCAGCAGCTGCTTGGCGCGGCCCTCGGAGACCCCCGGGATGTGTGCCCGCTCGGTGACGGTCATCGCGGAGAGCCGGGGCAGCCAGGCGGAGAGGTTGCTGCGGGTGAGCCGACGGTCCGTGTACGGGCCCGCGTCGGCCGGGGCGGCGCCGGTCATCCGGGCGAGCTGCTTGAAGGTCTTGGAGGTGGCGACGGCGTGGTCGGGGGTGCCGAGCCGGGAGATCTCGCCGACCACGGTCGCGATCTCGGCCCGGATGTGGCGTCTGAGCTCCCGCAGCTCCTCCGGGTCGGCGACGTCGCCGGGCAGCCAGCGGGCGGTCAGCCGGCCGGCGCCGAGCGGCAGCGAGCAGGCCACGTCCGGCTGCTCGTCGAGGCCGCAGGCGATCTCCAGCGAGCCCCCGCCGATGTCGAGGTTGAGCAGCCGGCCGGAGGACCAGCCGAACCAGCGCCGGACGGCGAGGAAGGTGAGCCGGGCCTCGTCCTGGCCGGAGAGCACCCGCAGTTCGACCCCGGTCTCCTGGGCGACCCTGCGCAGCACCTCCTCGCCGTTGACGGCCTCGCGGACGGCGGAGGTGGCGAACGGCAGTATGTCGACGACGCCCTTGTCCTCGGCGACCCGCAGCGAGGAGGCGACCATGCCGACCAGCTTGTCCACGCCGGGCTCGCTGATCGCGCCCTGCTCGTCGAGGAGTTCGGCGAGCCTCAGCTCGGCCTTGTGGGAGTAGGCGGG
Source organism: Kitasatospora sp. NPDC127035 (assembly GCF_042726075.1). Lineage (NCBI taxonomy): Bacteria > Bacillati > Actinomycetota > Actinomycetes > Kitasatosporales > Streptomycetaceae > Kitasatospora > Kitasatospora sp. NPDC127035. The sequence goes on from NZ_JBHXDN010000001.1 coordinate 16,688, forward strand.
CACCGGAGCGGCGCCCGGATGGGCGTCCACCACGAGGAAGTGGACCGTGTTGGAACCTACGTCGAGAACACCGAGTCGCATAGCGCTCCACGCTACGCGATTCGGGGGCTGTGGAGACCGGCTGCGCCGGTATTCGTGCTGGTCCGACGAGTACGGTCGGAAGGGTGCGGGGGACGGGCCGGGACGGGTCGGCCGCGGGCCGATCAGCCGGTGTGTTCCGCCCGGTGGCCGGTACGGCAGCGGGTGTCGGCCCAGGCGCGGGCCCGGCCGGGGGCGTCCGTGATCAGCCCGTCGGCGCCCCGCCCGGCCGCCGACCGCCAGGCCTCCTCGTCGTCCAGGACCCAGACGTACACCTCGCGGCCGCTCCGGCGCTCGGCGGCGATCCGGTCGGCGGTGGCGAGCGTGCGGTCCAGGGCGATGCCGTGCAGCGGGAGGCCCGCCGGGTCGTCGGCGAGCCCTGCGCCCTGGATCAGTACCACCGGCAGCTCGGGCGCGACGGCGTGGGCCTGCCGCAGGTGCTCGGCGGAGAACGAGTACAGGTGGACCGGCGCCCCGCTGTCGGCCGCCAGCCGGGCGATCCGCTCGACGTCCTCGGCACGCTGCCACTTGATCTCCATCAGCAGGGTGACGCCGCCGCCGGAGAGCCGCCGGAGCAGCTCCTCCAGGGTCGGCACCGGCACGGCCGGGCCGGGTCCGGTGGTCACCCGCAGTCCCGCGAGCTGAGCGGCGGTCAGGTCCGCGACCGCACCCTCGCCGTCGGTGGTGCGGTCCACCGCGGAGTCGTGCATGAGCACCGGCACGCCGTCCCGGGTGGTCCGGACGTCGGTCTCCAGCCAGTCGGCGCCCTGGCGGAGGGCCGCCTCGAAGGAGGCCATCGTGTTCTCGGGGGCGTCGAGCGGCGCGCCCCGGTGACCGATCACCAGGGGTGCGCCGCAGCCGGTCCGGGCGACGGCGGCCGGCTGGGCGACGGCGGCCGGCTGGGCCCGCAGGCCGGTGGCGGGCTCGGAGGTGCGGGCCGCCGTGGCGGCGCAACCGGGGACGGCGGCGGCGACCAGCGCGAGGGCGGGGAGGGCGGTGCGCAGGGCCGTCCTGGCGGGGCGGGGCGGGGCGGTCACGACTCGGGGCTCCAGTTGCTCTGCTGCTCTGCTGCTCCGTGGCTCTACTGCTCTACTGCTCTACTGCTCGCGGTCCGGTGGTCGCCGGTCGGCCGGCAGGGAGCCAGCATGCCGCACCGTGACGATGCGCCGCCGCCACCCGGGCGACCGCACCCGCCCGGTCACCGCACGGTCCGGTCGGCGCGGACGATCACCGGGTGACCGCGTCCGGGGATCCACCCGCCCGGTCACCGGCCGGTGACACCACCGTGGACGCCCCGGCCGCAGACGGTCCGGACCTCCGGGAAGGCTCTACCCTTGCCGGGTGGCAGCAGCAGAGACCTCCAAGAAGAAGACCAAGCCCAAGGCCGGCGGTCCGACGACCGTCGACCTCGCGATGCCGACCCTCCGCTCCGACCTCGGCTCCGAGCCCGGTGCCGGGCCCGGCGACCGGCTCCGCCCCGAGGTCGCGCTGGACTTCCCGCGCGCCTGGGTCGAGTTCTCCGACCCGGACGACGAGGAGCAGGTCTTCCGCTGCGACCTGACCTGGCTGACGTCGCGCTGGTCGTGCATCTTCGGCAAGGGCTGCCACGGGATCCGCGAGGGCCGCGGCGAGTCCGACGGCTGCTGCACCCTGGGCGCGCACTACTCGGACAAGGACGACGAGAAGCGCGTCGCCGGCCACGCGACCCGGCTGACCCCGGAGATCTGGGAGAACTTCGAGCACGGCACCGACGCCAAGGGCCGGATCAGGCTCGACGGCGGCATCACCATGTTCGACGAGGACGGCGACCGGCAGACCCGCCGGATCAACGGCGCCTGCCTCTTCCTCAACAGCCCCGGGTTCCCCGGCGGCGCCGGCTGCGCGCTGCACACCCTGGCGCTCAAGGAGGGCCTCGAACCGCTGGAGACCAAGCCGGACGTCTGCTGGCAGCTGCCGGTCCGCCGCACCTACGACTGGATCGACCGCCCGGACGACACCCGCTACCTCCAGGTCACCATCGGCGAGTACGACCGGCGCGGCTGGGGTCCGGGCGGCCACGACCTGCACTGGTGGTGCACCGGCAGCCCGGAGGCGCACCAGGGGCCCGACCCGGTGTTCGTCAGCTACCGCCCCGAGCTCACCGAGCTGATGGGCAAGGCCGCGTACGAGGTGCTGGCCGGCCTCTGCGAGCAGCGGATCGCGACCAAGGGCGACCGCAAGGTGGCCCCGCACCCGGCCGACCCGGTGAAGAAGGCGAAGAAGTAGCACCCCGGGAGCCCCCGGCCGCAGCCCCGGGACGGCCGTCCGCGCGGGCCGACGCCGCGGGCTCCCGCGCGGGGGCTCCCGGGCGGGTGCTCGCCTGCGGGGACCGTTACTTGTCGATGTCCCCGACCACGAAGAACATCGACCCCAGGATCGCCACCATGTCGGCGACCAGCGTGCCGGGCAGCAGCTCCGTCAGCGCCTGGATGTTGTTGAACGAGGCCGAGCGCAGCTTCATCCGCCACGGCGTCTTGTCGCCGCGCGAGACGAGGTAGTAGCCGTTGACGCCGAGCGGGTTCTCCGTCCAGGCGTAGGTGCTGCCCTCGGGGGCCTTGAGCACCTTGGGCAGCCGCAGGTTGACCGGGCCGGGCGGCAGCTGCGCCAACTTGTCGAGGCAGGCGTCGGCGAGGGCCAGCGCGTTGACGGTCTGCTCCAGCAGGCACTCGAAGCGGGCCAGGCAGTCGCCCTCCTCGCGGGTGACCACGGTCAGGACCTGCCGCAGCTCCTCGGAGCCGTAGGCGAGGTAGGGCTCGTCGCGGCGCAGGTCCAGATCGAGGCCGCTGGCCCGGGCGATCGGTCCGCTGACCCCGTACGCCTGGGCCTGGGCCCGGGTGAGCACGCCGACGCCGGCGGTCCGGGCGCGGAAGATCTCGTTGCCCAGCACCAGGTCCTCGAAGACCGGCAGCTGGGAGCGGACGACGGCGACGGCGGTCCGGACCCGGCCGAGCCAGCCGGCCGGCAGGTCCTCCTTGAGCCCGCCGACCCGGTTGAACATGTAGTGCATGCGCCCGCCGGAGGCCTCCTCCAGCACGTGCTGGAGGTCCTCGCGGCCGGTGAAGGCGTGGAAGATCGGCGTGATGCCGCCGAGTTCCAGCGGGTAGGAGCCGAGGAACATCAGGTGGTTGAGGACGCGGTTGAGCTCGGCGAGCAGGGTGCGGATCCAGACCGCGCGCTCGGGCACCTCCATGCCGAGCATCCGCTCGACGCCGAGCACCACGCCCAGCTCGTTGGAGAAGGCGGAGAGCCAGTCGTGCCGGTTGGCCAGCATGATGATCTGCCGGTAGTCCCGGGCCTCGAAGAGCTTCTCCGCGCCCCGGTGCATGTAGCCGATGACCGGCTCGGCGGTGACGATGCGCTCGCCGTCCAGCACCAGCTTCAGGCGCAGCACGCCGTGGGTCGCCGGGTGCTGCGGGCCGATGTTGAGCACCATGTCGGTGGTGCCCGCCTCGCCCGTGAAGTTCTCGGCTCCCGCCCCGATGCCGACCGTGGTCTCCCTCATGGGGTCAGAGTCTGCCATCCCGGCAGCGGCCCCAGGCTCCGCGGTACCGGCATGCGGACGGTCTGCGAGAGCCAGCCGAACGCACCGAGGCCGCCGGGGTCGGTCAGCTCGGCGCCCTCGCCCGCGCCGCCGAGCGCCCGGAGGTAGGCGACCGGGTCGGTGGAGGCCAGGGCGAGCGGGGGCCGGGCCCCGCTGACGCCGAGTGCCCGGAGCGCGTCCCGCTGCGTCGTCCACAGGCTGTGGAGACCGGGCGCGGCGGCGGCGTCCAGTGCGACGTGCGCGGTGACGTCGCAGGAGCCGTCCGGCACGGGGAGCACCTCGCGGCCGGCCCGGAAGCCGGTGCGGGTGGTCAGCGGCGGGCGGCGGCCGGCGGTGTGCGCGTAGTCGACGGCGACGGCCAGCCCGCGGTCCAGCCCGGCGACCGCGTGCGCCCAGGCCGCGTCCCGGGGGCCGCCGAACTCCACCACGTCCCCGGGGCGTTCCGCCGGCCACCAGCGGGCGGCCCAGGCCGCGTCCGCCGCGGAGACCGGGTCGCCGAGCCGCTCCCCGCCCGTCGCGGTCTCCACCTCGACGTAGCGCAGCACCCCGTCCTCGTCGGCCTCGCCGGTGTCCAGGGGGACGTTGTCGAGCCACTCGTTGGCGAACAGCAGACCGGTGACACCGCGTGGCACCCGGTCCGTCCAGACGACGTCCGCCCAGGCCCGCTCCGTCCACAGCCCTGTGGACGGAGGGGCGGCCGGACGGTCGGCGAGCTCCACCGCGTACGGCCGCAGCCGGTCACGGACCGCGTCCGGGCCGGTGTCCGGCAGCGCGGCGAGGACACCGGCGACCAGTTCGCCCCGCCCGGCCCCGACGTCCACGAAGGCCAGCTCCTCCGGACGGCCGAGGGCCGCGTCGACCTCCAGGAGCAGCCGGGCCACCGCCCCGGCGAACAGCGGCGAGGCGTGCACCGAGGTGCGGAAGTGCCCGGCGGGGCCCTCCGGCCTGCGGTAGAACCCTCCGTCGGGGTCGTACAGGGCGTGTTCCATCGCGGTCACCCACCGCATCCAGCTCATGCGCCGGGACGCTACACAACCGGTCCGTACCCTCCCGACCAGTACGGCATCGGCACTGCGGGCTCTCCGACCTAGGGAGTAGGAGGGATCGCCCTCCCGGCGGACCTGGACACGCTCCGCGACTGCCTACGCTTGAGTCGTGCATCGACTCAACGCCTGGCTCCGCCGTCACCCCATGGTGGTCGACTCCGCCTGGGCCGCGTTGGTGCTCTTCCTCGGCATCCTGCCGGAGAACGGGAGCGGCAACGACGGCTGGCGGTTCGGCGTCCACTTCGCCATCGCCCTCGTCCTGCCGATGCTGATGGTGATCCGCCGCCGCTGGCCGAACGCCACGGTGGCCGCCGCCACCGCGATCGGCCTGACCCAGGTGGCGCTCGACGTCAACCCGGCGGTCTCCAGCATCGCCTACCTGGTGTTCGCCTACACCGGCGCCGCCTTCGGGCGGCCCTGGACGTCCCGGACGGCCCTGACCGCCGGGCTGCTGGCCGGCCCGCTGGTGTTCTGGCAGCTGCACCCGATGAAGACCACGGTCGACGACCTCGGCGACGCCCACCACCAGTCCTACTCGATCCCCGAGTCGCTGTTCATCTCGGCGCTCATGACCACGCCGTTCGTCCTGTGCTGGGCGTGGGGCCGGCTCACCCGGGTCCGGCGCGCCTACCTGGTCGAGCTGGAGGACCGCGCGGCCCGGCTGGAGCGCGAACGCGACGCCCAGTCCAAGGTGGCGGTGGCGGCCGAGCGCGCCCGGATCGCCCGTGAGCTGCACGACGTGGTCGCGCACAACGTCTCGGTGATGATCGTGCAGGCCGACGGCGCCGCCTACGTGCTGGAGAACTCCCCGCAGCAGGCCAGGGAGGCGCTGGGGACGATCGCCTCCACCGGCCGCCAGGCCCTGGTCGAGATGCGCCGGCTGCTCGGCGTGCTGCGCACCTCCGACACCAACGCCGAGGAGTACGTGCCGCAGCCGGGTGTCGAGGAACTGCCCGACCTGCTGGACCAGTGCCGCACGGCCGGCCTCCAGGTGGACTTCGCCACCTCGGGATCGCCGCGCGAGCTGCCCCGCGGCGTGGAGCTGACCGTCTACCGGATCGTCCAGGAGGCGCTGACCAACGTCCGCAAGCACGGCGGTCCGGACGTGCACGCCCGGGTCGCGGTCGACTTCGGGGAGCGCGAGCTGGCCGTCCTGATCGAGGACGACGGCCGCGGCTCCACCGACGAGCAGCTGGCCTCCGGCGGTACCGACGGCCAGGGCCACGGCCTGATCGGCATGCGCGAGCGGGTCGGCATGGTCAGTGGCAGCCTCGACGTCGGGCCCCGCCCCGGCGGCGGGTTCCGGATCCGCGCCGTCCTGCCGCTCAAGACGGCCCACTGACCCCGCCCGACGTCACCACCCCGTCGCCCCTCATCGAGGAACTAGGAGCCACCTTGACCATCCGCGTGATGCTGGTCGACGACCAGGAGCTGCTGCGCACCGGATTCCGGATGATCCTGCAGTCGCAGGGCGACATCGAGATCGTCTCCGAGGCCGGGGACGGCGTCCAGGCCCTGGACAAGCTCCGGCACACCTCGGTCGACGTGATCCTCATGGACGTCCGGATGCCGAGGCTGGACGGCGTGCAGGCCACCCGCAGGATCTGCCTGGCGGAGGACGGCAGCCCGCTGCCCGACGCCCCCCACGTGCTCATCCTCACCACCTTCGACCTCGACGAGTACGCCTTCGCCGCCCTCAAGGCCGGCGCCAGCGGCTTCCTGCTCAAGGACGTGCCGCCGACCGAGCTGGTGGCCGCGATCCGCGCGGTGCACGGCGGGGACGCGGTGGTCGCCCCGACCACCACCCGCCGCATGATCGACCGGTTCGCCGAGGTGCTGCCGACCCCGCAGAGCGGGCCCGGCCGGGACACCCTGGGGCCGCTCACCGAGCGCGAGCGCGAGGTGTTCCTGCTCGTCGCGCAGGGTCTCTCGAACGGGGAGATCGCCGCCCGGCTGGTCCTCTCGGAGGCCACCGTGAAGACCCACGTCGGCCGGATCCTGGCCAAGCTGGGCCTGCGGGACCGGGTGCAGGCGGTCGTCCTCGCGTACGAGGCGGGCCTGATCCGGGCCGGCGCCACGGACTGACCCGCCGGTCGACCGGCCGCCGGACCGCCCCGGGCCGCCCCCGACCCGCCCGGCCCGGCACGACCCTCCCGACCCGCCCCGACCGGGACCGCCCCGCGCCCGTAGAATGGGCCGGTACGTCCGGTACCCGAGGAGGACCGGAACGGAGAGTGAGGACCAGGGCCGAGCCGTGAGCACGTCCGACAGCGCCTACCCCGACGAATTCGCCGCGTTCCCACCCCTCGCCGACGGCTTCGGCGACCCGGCCGACCCCGGCAACCGGCCCGCCCGCCTGGCCGTCGGCGTGGTCGGCACCGGCCGGGTCGGCCCCGCCCTCGGCGCCGCCCTGCAGCTCGCCGGCCACCGGGTGGTCGCCGCGTCCGGGGTCTCGGCCGCCTCCCGGCGCCGCGCCGAGGCGCTGCTGCCCGGCGTGCGGATCGTCTCCCCGCCGCAGGTGCTGGCCGCCGCCGACCTCGTCCTGCTGACCGTCCCCGACGACGCGCTGGCCGACCTGGTGGCCGGCCTCGCCGCGACCGGCTCCGTCCGCCCCGGCCAGCTGCTGGTGCACACCTCGGGCGCGCACGGCGTGGCCGTGCTGGAGCAGGCCACCCGGGCCGGTGCGCTGCCGCTCGCGCTGCACCCCGCGATGACCTTCACCGGCACCTCGGTCGACCTGGCCCGGCTGGCCGGCTGCCCGTTCGGGGTGACCGCCCCCGAGGAGCTGCGCCCGGTCGCCGAGGCGCTGGTGGTCGAGATGGGCGGCGAGCCCGAGTGGGTGCCGGAGGACGTCCGCCCGCTCTACCACACGGCCCTCGCGCACGGCGCCAACCACCTGGTCACCCTGGTCGCGCAGGCGCTCGAACTGCTGCGCGCGGCCGGCGTCGCCGAGCCCGGCCGGATGCTCGGCCCACTGCTCGGCGCCGCGCTCGACAACTCCCTGCGCTCCGGCGACGCGGCCATCACCGGCCCGGTCGCCCGGGGCGACACCGGCACCGTGCGGCGCCACCTGGCGCAGCTCAGTACGGTGTCCCCGGACATCCCGGCCGCCTACCGGGCGATGGCCCGCGCCACCGCCCAGCGGGCACTCGCGCACGGGACGATCGACGAAGCGTCGGCGGCATCGCTGCTGGACGTACTGAACGAGGAGAACCAGTAATGGCACGCGGCAAGCAGCCGGGCAAGGTCCAGCGCGCCCCCAAGGTCCACCGGGCCGTGGTCACGCACACCGTCGACGACTTCGAGGCCGCGTTCTGGCCGGACGAGCAGCCGGTGGACAACGCGGTCGTGATGACCATGGGCGCCCTGCACGAGGGCCACGCCGCGCTGATCCGCGCCGCCCGCAGGCAGGTCGGCCGGGACGGCCGGGTCGCCGTCACGGTCTTCGTCAACCCGCTGCAGTTCGGCGCCGGCGAGGACCTGGAGCGCTACCCGCGCACCCTGGACGAGGACGTGAAGCTGGCCGAGGAGAGCGGCGCCGACGTGGTCTTCGCGCCGTCCGTCGACGAGGTCTACCCGAACGGCGAGCCCCAGGTGCGGGTGGCCGCCGGCCCGATGGGCGAGCGGTACGAGGGCGCCACCCGGCCCGGCCACTTCGACGGGATGCTGACCGTCGTCGCCAAGCTGCTGCACATCACCGACCCGGACTTCGCCTTCTTCGGCGAGAAGGACGCCCAGCAGCTGGCGATCGTCCGCCGGATGGTGGCCGACCTGGACTTCGACGTCGAGGTGGTCGGCGTACCGACCGTCCGCGAGGAGGACGGCCTGGCGCTGTCCTCCCGCAACCGCTTCCTCTCCGCCGAGGAGCGCGCGCACGCGCTCGCCCTCTCCAGGGCGCTGTTCGCCGGGCGGGACGTCGCCGCCCAGGGCCCGAAGGCCGCGCGCGAGGCCGCCTCGGCCGCCCTCGAAGCCGCCGACGGCATCACCCTCGACTACCTCGCCCTGGTCGACCCGCTCTCCTTCACCGAGGCGCCGGACGACTTCCAGGGCGAGGCGGTGCTGGCCGTCGCCGCGACGGTGGGCGCGACCCGTCTGATCGACAACGTCCACGTCATCTGCCGCTGACGAACCCGCACGGCCCCGGCTCTGGGCGGATCGGCGACCATCACGCAGAATCGTCCGGCAGCTGCACATCCCTCAGGCATGCACTCACAGGAGGCGTGACCACATGCTCCGCACCATGCTCAAGTCCAAGATCCACCGGGCCACCGTGACCCAGGCCGACCTGCACTACGTCGGCTCGGTCACGGTGGACGAGGACCTGCTCGACGCGGCCGACCTGCTCCCGGGCGAGCTGGTCCACATCGTCGACATCAACAACGGCGCCCGGCTGGAGACCTACACCATCGCCGGTCCGCGCGGCTCCGGCGTGATCGGCATCAACGGCGCCGCCGCCCGCCTGGTCCACCCCGGTGACCTGGTCATCCTCATCGCCTACGGGCAGATGGACACCGCCGAGGCCAAGGGCTACCTCCCCAAGGTCGTCTTCGTCGACGACCGCAACCGGGTCACCGGTCTGGGCGGCGATCCGGCCGAGGCCGCGGAGGGCACCGGGCTGGTCCGCGGTGACCGGGTGGCGGCCCCGACGGCGGTGGGGGGAGCGTACGGTGACGGCAACAGTGCGGCCCCGACCGCGCGCTGAAGGAGCCACTGAAGCCATGTCCGTCACGCACCGCCTCGCCGCCCCCGCACCCGGCTGGACCACCACGACCGACGTCGTGGTGGTCGGCTCCGGCGTGGCCGGGCTCACCGTCGCCCTCAACGTCCGCAAGGCCGGCCTGCGGGCCCTGGTGGTCACCAAGGCGATGCTGGACGACGGCTCCACCCGCTGGGCCCAGGGCGGCATAGCCGCCGCCCTCGGCGAGGGGGACACCCCCGAGCAGCACCTGGACGACACCCTGGTGGCCGGCGCCGGCCTCTGCGACGAGGACACCGTCCGCACCCTGGTCACCGAGGGCCCGGACGCGGTCCGCCGGCTGATCGCGGTCGGCGCCGCGTTCGACCGGGGCGAGGACGGCGAGATCCTGCTCACCCGCGAGGGCGGCCACCACCGGCGCCGGATCGCCCACGCGGGCGGTGACGCCACCGGAGCCGAGATATCGCGCGCCCTGGTCACCGCCGTACGGACCGACCCGGGCATCGAGCTGATCGAGCACGCCCTCGTCCTCGACCTGCTCACCGACGCCGACGGCCACGCCGCCGGCCTCACCCTGCACGTGATGGGCGAGGGCCAGCGGGACGGCGTCGGCGCCGTCCGGGCCCGCGCGGTGGTGCTCGCCACCGGCGGCATGGGCCAGGTCTTCTCGGCCACCACCAACCCCGCGGTCTCCACCGGCGACGGCGTGGCACTCGCCCTGCGGGCCGGCGCCGAGGTCACCGACCTGGAGTTCGTCCAGTTCCACCCGACCGTGCTGTGGCTCGGCCCGGACGCCGAGGGCCAGCAGCCGCTGGTCTCCGAGGCGGTCCGCGGCGAGGGCGCCCACCTGGTCGACGGGACCGGCACCCGCTTCATGGTCGGGCAGCACGAACTGGCCGAGCTGGCCCCGCGCGACATCGTCGCCAAGGCCATCACCCGGCAGATGCAGCTCCACGGCGCCGACCACATGTCCCTCGACGGGCGGCACTTCGGCGCCGAGATGTGGGAGCAGCGGTTCCCGACCATCCTGGCGTCCTGCCGGTCGCACGGCATCGACCCGGTCACCGAGCCGATCCCGGTCGCCCCGGCCGCGCACTACGCCTCCGGCGGCATCCGCACCGACGGGCACGGCCGGACCACCGTCCCCGGCCTGTACGCCTGCGGCGAGGTGGCGTGCACCGGGGTGCACGGCGCCAACCGGCTGGCCTCCAACTCGCTGCTGGAGGGCCTGGTCTTCGCCGAGGCGATCGCCGCCGACCTGGCCGCCCGGCACGCGGCCGGCGAGCTGTCCGAGCGGTCGGTGGACGTGGCCGCGGCCCGTGCCGCCCGCACCGTGCCGCTGCCCGCGCCCGAGGCCCGGGCCGAGATCCAGCGGCTGATGTCGCGCGGCGCGGGCGTGCTGCGCTCGGCCGCGTCGATGGCCGCCACCGCGGCCGGGCTGACCCGGCTGGCCGAGCAGGCGCTCACGCACGTCGCCGAGGAGAAGCCGGCCGACCCCCGGGTGGAGACCTGGGAGGCCGCCAACCTGCTCCTGGTCGCCAGCGCGCTGACCACCGCCGCCACCCAGCGGGCGGAGACCCGCGGCTGCCACTGGCGCGAGGACTTCCCGGACCGGGACGACGCGCAGTGGCGACGCCACCTGATCACCACCCTCAGCGCCGAAGGCGACCTTGTCAGCACCCCCGAGGAGCAGTAACACCATGACCGACGCGACCCACACGCACGAGGAACTCCCGATGGCCGACGGCTGCGGCGACGGCTGCGCCTGCGGGGACGGCGAGGGCTACGAGACCGGCCTGGACCCGCAGCTCGCCGAGCTGCTGGAGGAGGCCGGCCTGGACCCGGTCGAGGTCGAGGACATCGCCACCCTCGCACTGGCCGAGGACCTGGCCGGCGGCGAGGACGTCACCTCGGTGGCCACCGTGCCGGCCGACGCCGTCGCGACCGCCGACTTCACCGCCCGCCAGGCCGGTGTGGTGGCCGGTCTGCGGATCGCCGAGGCCGTCGTCTCGCTGGTCTGCGAGGAGGAGTTCGAGGTCGAGCGGCACGTCCAGGACGGCGACCGGGTCGAGGCCGGCCAGGTGCTGCTCTCGGTCCGCTCCCGCACCCGGGACCTGCTGACCGCCGAGCGCAGCGCGCTCAACCTGCTCTGCCACCTGTCCGGGATCGCGACCGCCACCCGGGCCTGGTCGGACGCCCTGGAGGGCACCGGCGCCGTGGTCCGCGACACCCGCAAGACCACCCCGGGCCTGCGGGCGCTGGAGAAGTTCGCGGTCCGCTGCGGCGGCGGTGCCAACCACCGGATGGCCCTCTCCGACGCGGCCCTCGTCAAGGACAACCACGTGATCGCGGCCGGCGGCGTGGCCGAGGCCTTCCGCGCCGTCCGGGCCGCCTACCCCGACCTGCCGGTCGAGGTCGAGGTCGACACCCTGGAGCAGATCCCGCCGGTCCTGGACGCCGGGGCGGACCTGGTCCTGCTGGACAACTTCACCGTCCCGCAGCTGACCGAGGCCGTCGCGCTGGTGGCCGGCCGGGCGAAGCTGGAGGCGTCCGGCGGACTGACCCTGGCCGGCGCGCGCGAGGTCGCGGAGACTGGTGTCGACTACCTGGCGGTGGGGGCGCTCACCCACTCCTCGCCGATCCTGGACATCGGCCTGGACCTGCGCGCCTGATCCGCCCGCTCGCGCCCTGCCCGCTCGTGATCCGCCCGCTCGGAATCCGCTCGCTCGGGATCTGAGCGCTCAGGATCTGCTCGGCACCTGATCCGCCCGTCCGCTGACCCTCGACGAAGAAAGCACCCCATGCTGCTCACCATCGACGTCGGCAACACCCAGACCACCCTCGGCCTGTTCAACGGCGAGGAAGTGGTCGAGACCTGGCGGATCTCCACCGATCCGCGCCGCACGGCCGACGAGCTGGCGGTGCTGCTGCACGGCCTGATGGGCTCGCACACCGCGATCGCGGACGCGACGGTCGAGGGCCTGGCGATCTGCTCCTCCGTCCCCTCCGTGCTCCACGAGTTCCGCGAGGTGACGCGCCGGTACTACGGCGACGTCCCCGCGGTGATCGTGGAGCCGGGGGTGAAGACGGGGGTGCACGTCCTGATGGACAACCCCAAGGAGGTCGGCGCTGACCGGATCGTCAACGCGCTGGCCGCCAACCACCTCTACGGCGGCCCGTGCATCGTGGTCGACTTCGGCACCGCCACCACCTTCGACGCGGTCAACGCCCGCGGCGACTACGTCGGCGGCGCGATCGCCCCCGGCATCGAGATCTCCGTCGAGGCGCTCGGCAACCGCGGCGCGCTGCTGCGCAAGATCGAGCTGACCCGGCCGCGCAACGTCATCGGCAAGAACACCGTCGAGGGCATGCAGTCCGGCATCCTCTACGGCTTCGCCGGCCAGGTCGACGGCCTGGTCGACCGGATGGCGCGCGAGCTCTCCAAGGACCCGGACGACGTCCAGGTGATCGCCACCGGCGGCCTGGCCCCGCTCGTCCTCGGCGAGGCCGGCTCGATCGACGTCCACGAGCCCTGGCTCACCCTCATCGGCCTCCGGCTGGTCTTCGAACGCAACCGCCCGGCCTGACCCGGCGTCCGTGGGCTCCCCCGCCGGGGAGCCCACGGGCACCGCGGGCCGTTCCGGGGGCCGGCACGGGCCAAACGTGGGGGATCGGCGCGACGCTACCGACAAATCGGATATTCCTCACGTAGTGTCAACCCATGCCTACGCCACACGGATCGCGCGGCGGCATGGCCTTCAGCGCCGACGAAGTCCGCGTGCTGCGCCGCGCCCTCGCCCAAGCCCTGCACCCCTCCGTCCCCGTCCACCTCCAGGGCCACGACCGGTCGCCGTTCACCGGCGCGGGCGCCGAGCTGTGGACGGAGGACGTCCAGGACGCGCTGCGCCTGACCGAGGCGATCGACGAGGCGGTCCAGGAGGGCGGCCGACTGCGCGCCTTCCTCCTCGCCGATCTCGGCCGCTACCGGGCAGCCCTGCCCGGCAGTGCCGGCGGCTACCTGGAACGGCTGGAGGAGGCGGTGACCGACGGGTACCTCCCCGGGCCGGAGGACCTCACCGCGCTCCGCGGGCTGACCCGCCAACCGTGCGGGCAGAACGAACGGTCCCGCCGCTCGCGGCTGGCCGGGCGCTGCCACGCGCTGGCGGAGGCCGCCGTCCGCGAACGGCTCGCCCTCACCACCGGCCAGCGCCACCTCGTCGCCGTACCGAGCCCCGCCGCACCCCCGAGCATTCTCCCCACCCCTGTTGGAGGACGGATCCCGATGAGCAGCACCGAGCCCGCCGCCGAGCAGCCCGCCGCCGCCCGCAAGGGCCCCCAGCCGAGCCCCCAGGGCCAGCAGGCGCCCCGGCCGCACCGGCTGCCCACCCCGGCCGAGCTGTTCGGCCGCCGTCCCAAGCCCCCGGCCCACCCGGACCACGCCGCGCCGCCGCCCGCGCCGGAGGACCTGGAACTCGCGACCGGCACCGGCTGACCGCCCGCCGCCCGGACACCGGGGGAGGCCGCTCCGGCGGCCTCCCCCGATCCATGTGTCGACAATGTCGCCGTTCCGTCAGGATCTCGCGGTCACGACTTCATAACCTTCACGAGACGCGCCGCCGGATCGATCCCGTCCTGTACGAATTGATGACCGATCACCCGGATTGCGGGGGGGCCGGGGTTTTTTGGGGTCTCGGCCACCCCCACACCACCCCGCGCCTCCCCCTCCCCCCCCCCCGCCCGCGCCGCGCCCGCCGCGCGGCCGCGGCGACCGCGGTCGCCGCCCTCTCCGTCGGCACACTGGCCGCTCCGGCCCACGCCGCGGACCACGCACTCAGGATCAGGGTGGGGAGCCCCGTCCAGATCCCCGTCGAGCCCACCACCCCCCGGCCCCAGCTCGGCGACAACGTCGACCTGCGGATCGGCCGGACCGGCACCGGGCCGGTCCTGGGCACCAGGATCACCCTGGACGTCTCGGGCCTCGACGGCGTCGCCACCCTCACCACCGGCGAGCGCTGCACCACCGCCGCCAAGGTGATCACCTGCGACGTCGGCTACCTCGACAGCGACGACGTCAACACCACCGCCCGCCTGTGGCTGAGCGCGCTCCCCGGGGTCCGGCCCGGCGCGAGCGGCACCGTCCACGCCACCATCAGCGCCCCGGACGCCGAGTCCGCGAGCACCGACTTCACGGTCGAGGTCGGCACCGCCGCGTTCCGCACCAAGGAGCTCACCCCGAAGACCGGCGCCGCGATCGGCAGCCGCATCGACCCCGGGCTCCGGTTCGCCAACCGCGGCGGCGTCCCCGCCTCCCGCGCGGTCGTCGAGGTCTACCTGGCCCCCGGCCTGAAGGTCGACGCCTGGCCGTCCAACTGCGAGTACGCCACCGCCCCGGGCGAGCCCCGCCCCGAGGGCACCGGCGCGTACGCACCCGTCACGTACGGCCTCTGCACCGTCGAGGGCGGGATCGCACCCGACGAGGCGGTCCGGCTGGCGGGCCTCGACCTCACCGTGGCCGCCGACGCGTACGACACCTTCGCCGGCTTCACCGTCCTGCCCCGCCCGGACGCGGCGGACGCCAACGGGCCCGCACTGCGCAAGAGGCTGACGTTCAAGCACGGCACCGGCGCCCCCGCCACGCTGGTCAAGGCCGGTACCGAGGGCATCCCGGCCGGCTTCCCCGGCCGCAACGACAACTCCACCGAACAGGAGGTCAGCGCCGACAGCCACGCGGACTTCGGCGTCACCGGCACCTGGGCCCCCGACGCCACCGGCCGCGCGGGCACCCTGACCGTCACCGCCGCCAACGACGGCCCGGCCTCGATCATCGACCGCAGCGGTGGCGAGGCGACCCCGCACCTCGACGTCCAGCTCCCCGCAGGCGCCACCGTCACCGGCCTCCCGAAGGGCTGCACGGCGGAGGACCGCGTGCTCGGCCGCCCGTCCGAGAAGCCGCTCAACAGGTTCGGCTGCGAGGCGTTCGACTCCTACATGGCCGACGGCGCGAAGGCGTCCTTCAAGCTGGCCCTGAAGCTGGCCGAGGGCACCGACCCGCTGACGGCCACGGTCTCGCTCCAGAACATGGGGAGCGAACTGGAGGAGGGCCTGCCCAGCGCCCTCATGAGGTGGGACCGCAACCCGGCCGACAACCTGGTGAAGGTCACCCTGCGGGCCGCCCCGGCACCGGCACCGACCACTCCCCCGCCCGCGCCCGCCGCGACCACCCCGCCGGCCGTCGTCGTGGCGGTCGCGGCACCCGCCGTCACCGCGGCCCCGTCGGCGCCCGCCGCCCGGGCCACCGCCGTCACCGTCACCGCGGGCGGCGAACTCGCCGACACCGGCAGCCCGGCGGCCGTCCCGCTGGCCTGGGCCTCCGCCGCCGCACTGGCGCTCGGCACCGGGGCGGTGCTCGCCGCACGCCGGCCGGGCCGCCGACGGGCCTGAGCGACCCCGCCCGGTGCGGGGCGGACGGCACCCGCCGCCCGCCCCGCACCCCGGGGACGCACCGCGGGCCGGGCGCCGGCCGGGACGGCCGCCGCGGGCCGCGGGCAATCCCGTGGCGGAGCACCGGCCGGGGCTGGCTACCCTGGTGGGGTGAGCGATCAGAGCCCAATCCCCGCGACCGACGACCTTCCGGAACAGATGCGCGTCCGGCGCGAGAAGCTGGACCGGCTCCGGGCCGCCGGCATCGACCCGTACCCGGTCGGTTTCCCCCGCACCAGCACCATCGCCGACCTCCGGGCCAAGCACCCGGACCTCGCCCCGGACACCGCGACCGGCGAGCGGGCCGGCATCACCGGCCGGGTGATCCTCTCCCGCACCGGCGGCAAGCTCTGCTTCGCCACCCTGCGCGACGGCTCCGGCGACCTCCAGGTGATGTTCTCCCTGGACAAGCTGGGCGAGGAGCGGCTGGCCGCGTGGAAGGCCGACATCGACCTCGGCGACCAGGTCGGCGTGGAGGGCGAGGTGATCACCTCCCGCCGCGGCGAGCTGTCGGTGATGGTGGACCGCTGGGAGCTCACCGCCAAGTGCCTGCGCCCGCTGCCGGACAAGCACAAGGGCCTGACCGACCCGGAGGCCCGGGTCCGCCAGCGGTACGTGGACCTGATCGTCAACCCCGAGGCCCGCGAGATCCTGCACCTGCGGTCCAAGGTGGTCCGCTCGATCCGCCGCACCTACGAGGAGCGCGGCTACATCGAGGTCGAGACCCCGATGCTGCAGCCGGTGCACGGCGGCGCCAACGCGCGGCCGTTCAAGACGCACATCAACGCGTACGACATCGACCTCTTCATGCGGATCGCCCCCGAGCTGTACCTCAAGCGGCTCGTCGTCGGCGGCGCGGAGAAGGTCTTCGAGATCAACCGCAACTTCCGCAACGAGGGCGCCGACTCCACCCACAACCCCGAGTTCACCTCGCTGGAGTCGTACGAGGCCTACGGCGACTACGACACCCAGGCCGAGCTGATCCGGGCCACCATCGTCAACGCCGCCCGGGACGCCCTGGGCACCACGGTGATCAGGGGCCTCGACCCGCACGGCGTCGAGCACGAGATCGACCTGGCCGAGCCGTGGGAGGAGGTCGGCGTCTACCCCGGCATCTCGGCCCGGCTCGGCGTCGAGGTCACCCCGGAGACCGGCGTCGAGGAGCTCCGCAAGCTGGCCGCCGAGCACGGCATCCCCTTCGAGAAGGAGTGGGGCCACGGCCAGATCGTGCTGGAGATGGTCGAGCGCCTGCTGGAGGAGAACGCCGTCCGGCCGACCTTCATCAAGGACTACCCGACCGAGGTCTCCCCGCTGACCCGTCAGCACCGCTCGGTCCCCGGCGTGGCCGAGAAGTGGGACCTGGTGATCTTCGGCACCGAGATCGGCACCGCCTACTCCGAGCTGATCGACCCGGTCGAGCAGCGCGCCCGCCTCACCGCGCAGTCCCTGCTCGCGGCCGGCGGCGACGTCGAGGCGATGCAGATCGACGAGGACTTCCTGCGGGCCCTGGAGTACGCGATGCCGCCCACCGGCGGTCTCGGTCTCGGCGTGGACCGCCTGATCATGCTGCTCACCGGCAAGAACATCCGGGAGACGGTGCTCTTCCCGCTGGTGAAGCCGGAGCCCAAGGCGTCCGCCGCCACCGCGGCGGAGAAGACCGAGGAGGAGTGACCTGATGGACTACGTCAGCGCTATCGTCCCACCGCTGGTCATGGCGATCGGCTTCGGCTTCCTGGTGCGGGCCATCATCCGCAGCCAGGGCGGAGCCCGGAAGGCCAAGGAGGACGTGGTCGACTGACGCCCGTCGGCCACCACGGCACCCGCGCCGCCATTCCCGATTCCGGGAGTGGCGGCGCGCCGGTTTGGCGGCACTTCACAAGATTTGCCCCATTCACTCCCTATCCTGGCCGCACTATGGTCCGGCAACTCGGCGAACTTGAGAACGCCATCATGACCCGGGTGTGGCAGTGGAACCGACCGGTCACGGTTCGCGAGGTTCTCGTGGATCTGCGGTCCGAACGCGAAATCGCGTACACCACGGTGATGACCGTCCTGGACAAGCTCCACAGAAAGGGCTGGCTCCGCCGCGAGCGGGTGGGACGGGCCTATCGATATGAACCGGTCTCGTCCCGCGAGGCGTACACCGCCGCTCTCATGAACGACGCCTGGGCCACCGGTGACAATCCTGCCGCCGCCCTGGTGCACTTCTTCGGCCTGATGTCACCGGAGCAACGCGAGGCTCTCCGCGACGCGTTGCGGGTCGCCGCTCTGTTCCCGCCCGATCCGGCCGCCCAGGATTCCGCGGAGACCGGGCCCGATACCGGGGAGACCCCACCGGGGCCGGCACGATAACGTCCCGCCATGGAGGTCACCATCCGCCGGGCGCGGACCACGGACGTGCGGGCAGTGCGCGGGCTCATCGATGCCTACTCGCGCGACGGCATTCTGCTCGACAAGCCCACCGTCACCCTGTTCGAATCCGTTCAGGAGTTCTGGGTCGCCGAACGCGACGACACCGGAGCCGTGGTGGCGTGCGGCGCCCTGCACGTGATGTGGGAGGACCTCGCCGAGGTCCGCACGCTCGCGGTCGATCCGTCCTGCCGGGGCCACGGCGTCGGACATCTCCTGCTGGAGAAGCTGCTGCAGACCGCCCGCTGGCTCGGCGTCCGTCGGATTTTCTGCCTGACGTTCGAGGTTCCGTTCTTCGCGAAACACGGTTTCGTCGAGATCGGCGAGCTCCAGGAAACCGATGATGGTACGACAGACCCGGCGGCCATCGCTACGGATGTCTATGAAGAACTTCTCCGCTCGTACGATGAAGGTGTCGCGGAGTTCCTCGACCTGGAGCGGGTGAAGCCCAACACGCTGGGCAACTCGCGCATGCTGCTGCACCTGTGAGCCGCTCCCGGACGGGGCAGGGGTTTGTGTTTTCCGGAGAAAGGCGCTTTCCTTTCCTTAGGCAATGGGTCGTTTAGCGGAAAGGGAAGCCCGTGGCACAGAGGGTGCAGGTCATTCTTGAAGACGATCTCGACGGCGGGTCGGCGGACGAAACGGTCACGTTCGCGCTCGACGGTGTTGCCTACGAGATCGACCTGAAGAGCGCCAACGCGGACAAGCTCCGCGATCTGCTGGCGCCGTACGTCGAGAAGGGTCGCAAGCAGAGCGGACGGCTGGCCGCAGCCCGCCGTCCGGGCCGCGGTTCGGCCCCCCGCCCGTCCGGCAGCGTCCCGGACACCGCGAAGATCCGCGCGTGGGCCAAGGAGCAGGGTCTGGACGTCAACGACCGCGGCCGCGTGCCGAGCAACGTGCGCGAGGCCTACGAGAAGGCCAACGCGGCCTGATCCGGGCGTCGCCCGGCCGCCCGGACGGGTGCGGGGTCCCGGAGGTCGCGTGAAGCGTCCATGGCACACGCGCGGGGCGCGGAGGACATTCCTCCGCGCCCCGCGGCGCACACCCGGACGGTGACCGGTCCGCCGGCACGCCCGTCGGCGGGCGCGGGGACGGCGGTGTGAACGGTGGGGCGGGCTGCCCGTTCGGGCAGCGGCCCGGGCAGCGGCCCGGACGCCGGTCCCCGGGCCGACCCGGTCCGCGGTCGCGACCGTGACCACGGCCGTGACCGGGGCCGTGACCGGGGCGACGGGACGGGCGGCGGAACAATCACGGCCTGTGCAACGCTGTAGGGGCGAAAGCGGTCACGCGGACACCACCGGTATGGCGTACCGGACCCGACGGCCGAGGCCGAACCGCCGTCACCACCGGGCGACTTCTCGCCAGGCGAACACCGCCACCCCGGAAACTGCGCGAGAACCGCCCCGATACCGGGTATGAATGCAGGTGGACGGGGTCAGTCACCCCGCCCGGGGCAGTACGCGTGACCGGTCGGACGCTTGTCGGCTGCGCTGCGGCAGAGGTTGTTCGCCGATGGCGTAGCGGCATCCGGTGCATCCGGCCCACCTGTGGGAACACCGTCTCCCAACATGAGGTTGGGATTGGTGTCGGCTGGTCGCGCAGCATGTCTCTCCCCTACCAGGGAGTGAATCCGTGGGCCGCGCCGCTGAGCGGGACTAGCATGCGGAAGGACAGGGCGGGGACGGACCCCGAACTGCCCGACCGCTCTGAGGAGCGATAAACGATGTTCGAGAGGTTCACCGACCGCGCGCGGCGGGTTGTCGTCCTGGCTCAGGAAGAAGCCCGGATGCTCAACCACAACTACATCGGCACCGAGCACATCCTCCTGGGTCTGATCCACGAGGGTGAGGGTGTCGCCGCTAAGGCCCTGGAGAGCCTCGGGATTTCTCTTGAGGCTGTTCGCCAGCAGGTCGAGGAGATCATCGGCCAGGGCCAGCAGGCCCCGTCCGGTCACATTCCCTTCACCCCCCGGGCGAAGAAGGTCCTGGAGCTGTCGCTCCGCGAGGCCCTGCAGCTCGGCCACAACTACATCGGCACCGAGCACATCCTGCTCGGCCTGATCCGCGAGGGCGAGGGCGTCGCCGCCCAGGTCCTGGTGAAGCTCGGAGCCGACCTCAACCGGGTGCGCCAGCAGGTCATCCAGCTGCTCTCCGGGTACCAGACCGGCGGTGGCAAGGAGTCGGCGACGGCCGGCGGGCCCGCCGAGGGCACCCCGTCGACCTCGCTGGTCCTGGACCAGTTCGGCCGCAACCTCACCCAGGCCGCCCGCGAGGCCAAGCTCGACCCGGTCATCGGGCGCGAGAAGGAGATCGAGCGGGTCATGCAGGTGCTGTCCCGCCGCACCAAGAACAACCCGGTCCTGATCGGTGAGCCCGGCGTCGGCAAGACCGCCGTGGTCGAGGGCCTGGCCCAGGCGATCGTCAAGGGCGAGGTCCCGGAGACGCTCAAGGACAAGCAGCTCTACACGCTGGACCTCGGCGCCCTGGTCGCCGGCTCCCGCTACCGCGGTGACTTCGAGGAGCGCCTGAAGAAGGTCCTCAAGGAGATCCGCACCCGCGGGGACATCATCCTGTTCATCGACGAGCTGCACACCCTGGTCGGCGCGGGTGCCGCCGAGGGCGCCATCGACGCCGCCTCGATCCTGAAGCCGATGCTGGCCCGCGGCGAGCTGCAGACCATCGGTGCGACCACGCTCGACGAGTACCGCAAGCATCTGGAGAAGGACGCCGCGCTGGAGCGCCGCTTCCAGCCGATCCAGGTCGCCGAGCCGTCGCTGCCGCACACCATCGAGATCCTCAAGGGTCTGCGCGACCGCTACGAGGCCCACCACCGGGTCTCCATCACGGACGCCGCCCTGGTCGCCGCCGCCACCCTGGCCGACCGGTACATCTCGGACCGCTTCCTGCCGGACAAGGCCATCGACCTGATCGACGAGGCCGGCTCCCGGATGCGCATCCGCCGGATGACCGCGCCGCCGGACCTCCGCGAGTTCGACGAGAAGATCGCCGACGTGCGCCGCGAGAAGGAGAGCGCGATCGACGCGCAGGACTTCGAGAAGGCCGCGTCCCTGCGCGACGACGAGAAGCAGCTCCTCCAGGCCAAGGCCAAGCGCGAGAAGGAGTGGAAGGCCGGCGACATGGACGTCGTCGCGGAGGTCGACGAGGAACTCATCGCCGAGGTCCTGGCCACCGCCACCGGCATCCCGGTCTTCAAGCTGACGGAGGAGGAGTCCTCCCGGCTGCTGCGCATGGAGGACGAGCTGCACAAGCGCGTCATCGGCCAGAAGGACGCCATCAAGGCGCTCTCCCAGGCCATCCGGCGCACCCGTGCGGGCCTCAAGGACCCGAAGCGCCCCGGCGGCTCGTTCATCTTCGCCGGCCCGTCCGGCGTCGGTAAGACCGAGCTGTCCAAGACGCTCGCCGAGTTCCTCTTCGGTGACGAGGACGCGCTGATCTCCCTCGACATGTCCGAGTTCTCGGAGAAGCACACCGTCTCCCGGCTCTTCGGTTCGCCCCCCGGCTACGTGGGCTACGAGGAGGGCGGCCAGCTGACCGAGAAGGTGCGCCGCAAGCCGTTCTCCGTCGTCCTCTTCGACGAGGTGGAGAAGGCCCACCCGGACATCTTCAACTCGCTGCTGCAGATCCTGGAGGACGGTCGTCTGACCGACTCCCAGGGCCGCGTGGTCGACTTCAAGAACACCGTCATCATCATGACGACGAACCTCGGCACCCGGGACATCTCGAAGGGCTTCAACCTGGGCTTCGCGGCCGCGGGTGACGCCCAGACCGGGTACGACCGGATGAAGGCCAAGGTCGGCGAGGAGCTCAAGCAGCACTTCCGCCCCGAGTTCCTGAACCGCGTCGACGACATCGTCGTCTTCCACCAGCTGACCGAGGAAGACATCATCCAGATCGTCGACCTGATGGTCGACAAGGTGGACTCGCGGCTCAAGGACAAGGACATGGGCCTGGAGCTCAGCGTCGAGGCCAAGAGGCTGCTGGCCAAGCGCGGCTACGACCCGATCCTGGGTGCCCGTCCGCTGCGCCGGACCATCCAGCGCGAGATCGAGGACCACCTCTCCGAGAAGATCCTCTTCGGCGAGCTGCGGGCCGGCCACATCGTGGTCGTCGGTGTCGAGGGCGAGGGCAAGGAAGCGAAGTTCACCTTCCGCGGAGAGGAGAAGTCCGCGGTCGCGGACACTCCGGCCGCCGTCGCCTCGTCGGGTCCCGACCTGACGAAGTAGAAACAGTTAACAGATAACAGCAAACGGTTTGGGCCCCCGGCGTTCGCGCCGGGGGCCCGAGCCGTTTTTCACGTCCTCGTCGAAGCTGTGATCCGGCCCACGAAGTCCCAGGCGGGGGGCCTGACCGGGCGCCGGTGCGAGTGCGATCGATCATGCAGTCATCTTTAATGCCAATGTTCTTGACGGAGCGTCAGCTGATACGAAGTCGCGGAGCATAGCGCTGTGGCCATGTCACGGTCAAGGTCTATCTTTTCCGTCCACGCTTGGATCAAATGACCTCCACCTGTCTTTCATTGGTTTACCGGAAGGCCAAGAGCCGGACCGGTTTGGGGAGGACGTCACAACGTTGAAGATGACCAGGAAAGCCGCTGCAGTCGCCTCGGCCGCGGCAGTCATAGCCGCGCTCGGCGCGGGACTGCTCCCGAGCACGGCCGTTGCCGCCGGCTCCGCCCCCGTGCCGAAGGACCCGGCCGAGGCTGTTCAGAGCACTGAACACAACTTCCCGGGCCCGCTGACCGAGAAGGTCGAGGCCGAGCAGAAGGCCGCCACCGAGCAGCTGCTCGCCGGCACCGCCAAGATCGAGCAGCACGGCGGGGGCACCAGCATCAAGCTGGGCAAGGACAAGTACGTCGAGCTCTCCCGCGAGCGCACGGACAAGATCTTCACCATTCTGGTCGAGTTCAGCGACCAGGTGGACAACACCACCACGACGCCGGACGGCAAGCTGAAGTACGGCGGCACCCCCGGCCCGCAGCGCAACCAGATCCAGAAGCCGGACCCCGCCACCAACAACTCGACCGCGTGGCAGGCCGACTACAACCAGCAGCACTTCCAGGACCTGTACTTCAGCAAGACCCAGGACTCGCTGAAGACGTACTACGAGAAGCAGTCCTCGGGCCGCTACTCGGTCGACGGCCAGGTCACCGACTGGGTGAAGGTGCCGTGGAACGAGGCCCGTTACGGCTCGGACTACTGCGGCCAGCACGTCTGCAACAACGCGCAGGACCTGATCCGCGACGGCATCACCTCCTGGGTCGCCGACCAGAAGGCCAAGGGCCAGACGGACGCTCAGATCAAGGCGACCATCGCGCAGTACGACCAGTGGGACCGGTACGACTTCGACCACGACGGCAACTTCAACGAGCCCGACGGTTACATCGACCACTTCCAGATCGTGCACGCCGGTGAGGACCAGTCGGCGGGCGGCGGCAAGCAGGGCACCGACGCGCTCTGGGCCCACCGCTCGTACGTCTACGGCACCCAGGCGGGCTCCACCGGCCCGAGCGACAACAAGCTCGGCGGTACCCCGGTCGGCGGCACCGGCATCTGGATCGGCGACTACACCATGCAGCCCGAGAACGGCGGCCTCGGTGTCTTCGCCCACGAGTACGGCCACGACCTCGGTCTGCCCGACCTGTACGACACCTCGGGCAGCGGGATCGACAACTCGGTCGGCTTCTGGTCGCTGATGTCCTCCGGTTCCTGGCTGGGCGAGGGCAAGGACTCGATCGGCGACAAGCCGAACGACCTCGACGCCTGGAGCAAGCTGAAGCTCGGCTGGCTGAAGTTCGAGAAGGCCAAGGCCGGCACCGAGTCGACCCACCACATCGGCCCGGCGGAGTACAACTCCAACCTGCCGCAGGCGCTCGTCGTCGACCTGCCGAAGAAGACCGTCACCACCGAGATCAACACCCCGTTCGCGGGTGCCAACGAGTGGTGGAGCGGCAGCGCGGACGACCTCAACGTCTCGCTGACCCGTGACGTCGACCTCACCGGCAAGACCTCGGCCACGCTGACGGCCAAGGCCTGGTACGACATCGAGCAGGACTTCGACTACGGCTACGCCGAGGTCTCCACCGACGGTGGTGCCAACTGGGCGGCCCTGGACGGCACCTTCAACGGTGTCGCCATCCCGAAGAACCCGGCCGAGAAGGCCGGTCTGACGGGCACCTCCGGTGGCAAGTGGGGCGACCTCTCCTTCCCGCTGAACGCCTACGCCGGCAAGGCCGTCAAGGTCCGCTTCCACTACACCACCGACGGTGGCCTGCACCTCAAGGGCCTGGCCCTGGACGAGATCGCGGTCACCGCCGACGGCGCCACCGTCTTCACCGACGGTGCCGAGAACGGTGACAACGGCTGGGCCGCGAAGGGCTTCTCCCGCATCAGCGGCAAGTTCTCGAACGAGTACGCCCAGTACTACATCGCCGAGAACCGCCAGTACGTCTCGTACGACAAGACCCTGAAGACCGGCCCGTACAACTTCGGCTTCGCCAACAGCAAGCCGAACTGGGTCGAGCACTACGCCTACCAGCCCGGTCTGCTGCTCTGGTACTGGGACGAGTCGCAGAGCGACAACAACGTCACCAACCACCCGGGCGAGGGCCTGATCCTCCCGATCGACTCGCACCCGACCCCGCTCAAGTGGTCGGACGGCACCCTGCAGCGCCCGCGCGTCCAGGGCTACGACTCGACCTTCGGCTCGCGCCGCGTGGACGGTCTGACCCTGCACAAGGCCGGCGTCCCGACGGTCTACCCGAAGGCCAAGGGTGTCGACGAGTTCTCCGACCTGAAGTCCTACTGGTCGGAGGAGAACAAGTACAGCAGCGTCAAGGTCCCGAAGACCGGTACCAGCATCGAGGTCGAGAACGAGTCCTCGAACTACCTGGAGACCTGGATCCGCGTCCGCCCGGTCGACAACTGATCCACCGAGCAGTGGTGATCAGCCTGTGACCAGGCGCCGTTGAACCATCCGTCCGGCCCGTCCCCGCACCTGCGGGGGCGGGCCGGATTCGTTGGTTTCGACCCGATTCGCCCTGCTTCAAACTCGGCCCGCGGGTGGTGCTGGTCACAGCGCCACCGGCCGGTACGAGCGGGAGTAGTAGGACGGCCGGACGGACGGCCGAGCACGTGGGGCCATGAACAGACCATCCGATCTCATGATCGTTACTCCGTCGGTTTGAATCTCCGGCGCAACACTGACTACACGCCGTAGTACGTCACACCGTTTGGGACTCCGCTCGGTGACGGTTACACCTGAGTGGTCCCTGCTCAGCCCGCCCGACCGGGCTCAGCGTGCTGCCCCCGTACGTCCGTGAGGTTGAGCTCCGATGCCCCCTGTCCCGCCCCTGGGGCCGGCCCTTCGCCGGCTCGCCGCCGCCTCGCCGCTGCGAAACGACCGGAACCACGTCACCGTCGCCCCGCTGCTGCGGACCGACCGCAACCGGGCCACCAGTGCCGCCGCCGCCAGCGCGGTCATACTGGCCGGCGCCCTGCTGGTCGCCTCCCCCGGCAACGCCTCGGCGCAGACGGTCACCCCCACCACCCCCGGCAGCTCGGCCTTCACCGTCCCGCAGGGGGCGGCGCAGACCCCGGCCCTGGTCCAGGTGGCCGGTCCCAGCGAGTACAAGCTGTCGCACGACCACGACTCGGCCCAGGAGCTCGTGGCCGTGGCGGTGAACCTGCTGGCCCCCGAGCCGGCCGCCCCGGCGCCGTCGGCCGACCAGGCACCGGCCGAGCCCGCCCCCGAGCCGGCTCCCGAGCCCGCCCCCGCCCCCGCACCGGCCCCCGAGCCCGAGCCTGCGCCGGCTCCCGCCCCCGCCCCCGCCCCCGCCCCGGAGTGGTCCGCCCCCGTCCCGGGCGCCCCGACCAGCAACCCGTACGGCGTGCGCAACCCCGAGTACGCGGCCGGCTACCACACCGGGGTCGACTTCGCGGTCCCCCCGGGCACCCCGCTGCTCGCGGTCGGCAAGGCCACCGTCGTGTCGGCCGGCTGGGACGGCGCGTACGGCAAGGAGGTCGTGCTGCGGCTGGCGGACGGCCGGTACGCCCAGTACGCGCACATGTCGGCCGTCTCGGTGTCGGCGGGCGACCGGGTCTCGGCCGGGGAGCAGATCGGCCGCTCCGGGAACACCGGCAACTCGACCGGGCCGCACCTGCACTTCGAGATCCGCTCCAGCAACCGCTACGGCGCCGTGGTCAACCCGATCGCCTACCTCGCGGGGCACGGGGTCACCGGGTTCTGAGCCCGTTCCGGCCCGCGGCCCCACGGCGCCCCACGGCGCCGCCCGGGCCCGGTCTCCGCACCACTGCGGCGTGGGGGGCGCCGCCCCCCCCGCGCGGCCGCCCCGGGGGGGGGGGTTCACCGCGGCGGCGGGCGGGGCCCCGGGGCCCCGGGGGTTCTTCCCCGGGCCCGGCCCGCCCCCCCCCGGCCCCCCTCGGCCCCGCCGGGGCGGGGCCCCCCCACCGGGGGGGGGGCGGCCCGGCACCGCTCCGGTGCCGGGCCGACGGTCGTTCAGTTCCCCGGCGCGGCGTGGCCGATCGTCCGGCCGATCTCCAGCGCGACGTACTGCGCGGCCGCCATCGCCTCCTCCGGGGTGGGCTCCCCGATGGTGACCTCACCGGCCGCCGTCCGCTCCTCGGGCCGCTTGTCCTGGTGGAGCAGGAAGAGCGCCGAGTTGATGGTGAACAGCGACATCATCGCGCGCAGCCGGTCCGCGAAGCTCGCCCCCGGACCGTGCACCAGCCGGACCAACGCGATCATCCGCTCCCTGAACTCCCGCCCGGCCGGCAGGTCCCGCAGCGCGGGCTGGTTCTCCTGGAAGAAGCGGAGCAGCGGCGCCCGCTCGGACATCCCGGCCGCGAACCGGCGGATGAGCTCGTCCCGCACCTCCGGCGACCACTCCTGCTCGCGACCCCAGGCGATGAGCTCGTCGATCGGCACGGCCGTGGCGGCCACGATGCCGTGGACGATGTCCTCCTTGGTCTTGAAGTGGTAGTAGAGGGCGGCCTTGGTGACACCGAGCCGGTCGGCGATCTCCCGCAGCGAGGTGCGTTCGTAGCCGTGCTCGGAGAAGAGCTCCAGGGCGACCGCGACGATGCGGGCCCGGGTGTCGCTACGGGGGCTGTGCGTCGTGCCCATGGCCTGCCTCTGACTGCGTCGATGTCCGGTGCTGACGACCTGCGGCGGCCGCGGCGTTGCCGACGGGCGCCGCGTTCGGCGCCCCGTTCCGGACTCATTCTCCCTGCCCGGGCAGTTCACGGAAAAACTGGCTTGACGACCGGCTAGTACACAACCTACCGTGCCGTCGATCCGCAAACTAGCCGGGCGTCAAGTAAGTAGACGCCGAGGAGCCGGGCCGGTCGTCCGACGCGCCGGGCTCCCGTCAGCCACGCCCCGCCCCACCCAGTCCGGGAGACCGCACCCCCATGTCACAACCCAAGGCCGACACCCCGTCACCGGAACAGAAACCGGCCGAGGACGAACAGCCCCGTTCCCCCCGCGAGATCCGCCTGGTCATGATCGGCCTGGTGGTCACCATGCTGCTCGCCATGCTCGACGGCCTGATCGTCGGAACCGCGATGCCGACCATCGTCGGTGAGCTCGGCGGCGCCGAGCACCTCTCGTGGGTGGTCACCTCGTACACCCTGGCCACCGCCGCCTCCACCCCGATCTGGGGCAAGCTCGGCGACCTCTACGGCCGAAAGGGCACCTTCCTCATCTCGATCGTGATCTTCCTGGCGGGCTCGGCCCTCTCCGGCCTCTCCCAGGACATGACCGAGCTGATCGGATTCCGCGCGCTCCAGGGCCTCGGCGCCGGCGGTCTGATGGTCGGCGTGATGTCGATCATGGGCGCGCTCGTCCCGCCCCGTGACCGGGGCAAGTACCAGGGCATGTTCGCCGCGGTGATGGCCCTCGCCACCATCGGCGGTCCGCTGGTCGGCGGCTTCATCACGGACCACCTGAACTGGCGCTGGACCTTCTACATCAACCTGCCGCTCGGCGCGGTCGCCCTCGCCGTCGTCGTGGTGACGCTGAAGCTGCCGAAGGTCCGCAGCAAGGCCAGGATCGACTACCTCGGTGCGCTGCTGCTCACCACCGGCATCACCGCACTGACCCTGATCACCACCTGGGGCGGCCAGGAGTACACCTGGGGCTCGAAGGAGATCCTCGGCCTGGCCGCGCTGGCGGCGGCCACGCTGATCGGCTTCTGCTACGTCGAGCAGCGGGTCGAGGAGCCGATGCTGCCGCTCTCGCTGTTCAAGAACCTGAACTTCACGCTGGTCTCGGTGATCGGCTTCGTGGTCGGCTTCGTGATGTTCGGCGCGACGGTCTTCCTGCCGCTCTACCAGCAGACCGTCCAGGGAGCCTCGGCCACCAACTCCGGCCTGCTGCTGATGCCGATGATGTTCGGCATGCTGGTGGTCTCGCTGGTCGTCGGCCAGGCCGTCACCAAGACCGGCAAGTACCGGATCTACCCGATCATCGGCACGATCGTGATGACCGTCGGCATGGTGCTGCTCTCCACCCTCTCCACCGACACCTCGAACTTCGCCTCCGCCTGCTGGATGGTCGTGCTCGGGGCCGGTATGGGCTTCCTGATGCAGATCACCATGCTGGTCGCGCAGAACAGTGTCGAGCTCAAGGACATGGGTGTGGCCAGCTCCACCGCCACGCTGTTCCGCACCATCGGCGGCTCGTTCGGTGTGGCGCTGTTCGGCGCGCTGTTCAACAGCCGGGTCACCGAGACCATGACGGAGCGGCTCGGTTCGGCGGCCGGTGCCGGCGGCTCGCAGGGCGACCCGTCGCAGCTCAGCCCGGCCGCGCTCCGGGCCCTGCCCGAGCCGGTGCAGGACGCCTACCACCACGCGGTGGCCAACGGCATGCACACCGTCTTCCTTTGGGGGGCGGGTGTCGCCGTGATCGCGGTCGCCGCCGCGGTCTTCATGCGCGAGGTGCCGCTGCGCGGCGCCGGCGGACCGCCGGCCGAGGACGCCGCGGCCGCCAAGGGGTCCGACGCCGCGGCCGTCGCGATCTGACGCCCGGCCGCCGGAGGCCCCCGCTCCACGGAGCGGGGGCCTCCGGCCTGTCCGGGCCGGGCCGGGCCTGCGCCACGGCGCTTCGGGGCTTCGGGGCTTCGGGTTTCAGGGGCCCAGGGGGCTCAGGGGCCACAGGTCGGCGGGGTTGCCGGCGTGAGCCGCCGGGCCGGGACCGCCCGTCGGGACCTCCGGTCGGCCCGGGCTACCGGGGAAGCCGGTAGACGCCCTGCTCGACCGGCTCGACCAGGCCGTCGGCGACCAGCCCGTCCAGGGCGCGGGCCCGCTGCACCGCATCCGGCCAGACGGCGTCCAGCAGGGCCTGCGGCACCGTGTCGTGGGCGTCCCGCAGCACCGCGAGCAGCTTGCCGCGCACCTGCCGATCGGTCCCCTCGTACGTCTGGCCCCGCCGGGCCGGGCCCTCGTAGGGCGGGCAGCCAGCCCGTTGCCAGGCACAGACGGTGAACAGCGGGCAGTCGCCGCACTCCGGGCCGCGGGCCGTGCAGACCAGGGCGCCCAGCTCCATCACGCCGACCGCCCAGGTCGCGGCCGTCGCGGCGGCGTCGGGCAGCAGCGCCGTGGCGGTCCGCCGTTCGGCCGCCGTGGTGGCCTGCGCCGGGTACTCCACGCCGGTCACCGCCCGGGCGAACACCCGGCGGACGTTGGTGTCCAGCACCACGTGCCGCTGGCGGAAGGCGAACGAGGCCACCGCCGCCGCCGTGTACTCGCCGACCCCGGGCAGCGACAGGAGGGTCGCGTGGTCGTCCGGGACCTCACCGCCGTGCTCCGTGGTGATCGCCACCGCGGCCGCGTGCAGGCGCAGCGCGCGGCGCGGGTAGCCCAGCCGGCCCCAGAGCCGGACGGCCTCGCCCGGCGCCTCGGCGGCCAGGTCCGCCGGGGTCGGCCAGCGTTCCAGCCAGGTCTCCCAGACGGGCAGCACCCGCTTCACCGGGGTCTGCTGGAGCATGAACTCGCTGACCATCACGGCCCAGGGCGAGGCGTCCGGGGTCCGCCAGGGGAGGTCCCGGGCGTTGGCCTCGTACCAGTCGAGGACGGTCGTGTGCAGCACGGGGAGCGGCAGGGCGAGCTTCGGCCCCCCGGCGGCGGACGCGGGCGCGGGGACGACGGGGACGGCGGGGGTGACGGTGTTGGCAGCCATGGCCCCTCGATCCTCCCACGCCCGCGACGGCAACCGAAGTGGATCACGGGATTCCGGATCGGGCCGCAAAACCCCCCATTCAGCCTCCCCCGAACGGCGCAAATGGCGGATCATGTGAAGGAAGGGGTGAGTGTGCGGTGTTGGTGCGTCAGGGGGCACACACTGTCTCGTAGAGTTTGGGCGTGCCCTCTCTGCGTCAACCCGTAGGACCGCTGCCGGCCTCGATCTACTGGCGTCGGCGCATCGTCGTGCTCATCGCCGTCGTCGCGGTCGCCGCCCTCGTCATCTGGCTGATGTCCGATCAGGGCGGCGGTGACGACGGCTCGAAGGACAAGACCGCGCAGGCCGCGCCGACCCAGTCCCAGAGCCCTGCCCAGGCGATCACGCCGGGCGCCTCGCCCAGCGGACCGGCGAACAACTCGCGCCCCGGCAGCGGAAGCGGAGGCACCGCCACGGGTGGTGCGACCGGCGGCGCGGTGGGCGGCGGAGGCGGCGGCGACGCCAGCCTCAGCACCGGCGGCACGACCGGCGGCGCGCCCAACCCCGCACCCGCCACCGGCGGTACGGCGACGGGCGGCGGCGCGACGGGCGGCGGCGCGGCCGGAGGAACCGGCGGCAGCGGCGGGACCGGCGGAGCCGCGGGCGGGACCGGCGGCGGCAACGGCGGCCCTCCCCCGGTGAACACCCCCGAGGTCATGGCGCTGCCGGTCTGCGCCTCCTCGCAGGTGACGCTCGGCCTGTCCAGCGCCCAGAACGCCTACCAGCCCAAGGACAAGCCGCGGCTGGCGCTCACCGTCACCAACTCCTCGGGCACCAACTGCCGGGTGGACCTCGGCCGGACCGCCTCGGCGATCACCGTCACCGCCAGCAACGGCGAGCGCATCTGGTCCTCCGGCGACTGCCCCGCCGACCGCAACAGCAACTGGGTGCAGCTCCCGGCCAACAACGGCCTGACCGAGACCTTCACCTGGGACCGCGGCCGCAGCAAGCCGCAGTGCGCCACCGCCGACCCGGCCCCCGCGCCGGCCGGCAACTACCTGGTCGTCGCCGACCTCACCGGCCTCTCCGGCGGCCAGGCCTCGGCCCGTTCCTCGATCCGCCTGGAGAACTGACCGGCGGTCACCCGCCCTGCGGACGACACGCAGGAGCCCCCGGCCGCGGACGGTCGGGGGCTCCTGCGTGTCCGGACCGGACCGGTCAGACGTAGCGCTCCAGGATGGACGATTCGGCGAGCCGGGAGAGGCCCTCGCGGACCGAGCGGGCCCTGGTCTCGCCGACGCCCTCGACCGTCTGCAGATCGTCGATGCTGGCGGCCAGCAGCTTCTGCAGCCCGCCGAAGTGCTCCACCAGCCGCTCTATCACCGTGTTGGGCAGGCGCGGGATCTTGGCCAGCAGCCGGTAGCCGCGCGGCGAGACCGCCGAGTCCAGCGACTCCGGCGTGCCCGAGTAGCCGAGCGCCTTGGCGACCGTCTGCAGGTCCAGCAGCTCGGCGTGGGTCAGCGCCTCCAGGTCGGCCAGCACGTCGGTGACCGTCCGGCCCTTCTTGGCCGCACGCTCCGGGAAGTAGTCCCGGGCGACCAGCTCGCGCTCCGGCTCCACGCCCGCGATCAGCTCGTCCAGCTGGAGCGAGAGCAGGCGGCCGTCGATGCCGAGCTCCAGCACGTAGCCCGCGATCTCGGTGGCGATCAGCCGGACCATCTCCAGCCGCTGGGCCACGGCGGTGACGTCCCGGACCGTCACCAGGTCCTCGATCTCCAGCGCGGAGAGCGTGCCGGCCACCTCGTCCAGGCGCAGCTTGTAGCGTTCCAGGGTGGCCAGCGCCTGGTTGGCGCGGGAGAGGACGGTGGTCGAGTCCTCCAGGACCCGCCGGGTGCCGTTGACGTACATGGCGATCAGCCGCATCGAGTGCGAGACGGCGACCACCGGGAAACCGGTCTGCCGGTTGACCCGCTCCGCGGTGCGGTGCCTGGTCCCGGTCTCGTCGGTCGGGATGGTGGAGTCCGGCATCAGGTGGACACCGGCCCGGACGATCTTGGTGATGTCCTTGTCGAGCACCACGGCACCGTCGAGCTTGCACAGCTCGCGCAGGCGCGTCGCGGTGAACTCGACGTCCAGCACGAAGCCGCCCGTACAGATCGGCTCGACGGTCTTGTCGAAACCGAGCACGATCAGACCGCCGGTGTTGGCCCGCAGCACCCGCTCCAGGCCGTCGCGCAGCGCCGTTCCGGGAGCGATGGCGGTGAGGGAGGCCCGTAGCAGGGCCTCCTCGCGGGAGGACTTGTCCGCCCGGTCGCTGGCTGCCACGTGACTCCTCCGGTCGCCCCGTACCGCGCGCCTCGCGCGGTGCGCCGGCCCTGCGGTCTGTTGCTCTGTCGCTTAGTACTGCCTTATCACCAATGAGACAAGGGGAAGTCTAACTGCGTGCGGCAACGACAGGGCTTGGGTCAGTGCAGTTCGTCGGAGTCGAGCGGTTCCCACCCCTCCATGACCTCCTCCGGATAGGCCGCCACCCGGGCCGCGCGCGGGGCCGGCGGGGCCGACGGAGCCTCACCCTTCGGCTTGGCGGCGGCCCGGCGGCGGCCCGGGATCGCCTGCAGCGCCTCGCCGATGTCCGCCACCTCGACCACCTTCATGCCCGGCGGGACCTTGCCCGGGTCCGACGGGACCAGCGCGTGGGTGAAGCCCAGCCGGTGCGCCTCGGCCAGCCTCCGCTGCACGCCCGTCACCCGCCGGACCTCACCGGCCAGGCCGACCTCGCCGATCGCCACCAGGTTGCTGGGGAGCGGGGTGTCGGAGGAGGAGCTGGCCACGGCGAGCGCGATCGCGAGGTCCGCCGAGGGCTCCGAGAGCTTCACCCCGCCGACGGTGGCGGTGTAGATGTCCTGCTTGCCGAGCTTCACCCCGCCGTGACGCTCCACCACGGCCAGGATCATCGCGATCCGGGGCGACTCCAGACCGGAGGTCGTCCGGCGGGGCGAGGGGATCTGCGAATCCACCATCAGCGCCTGCACCTCGGCGACCAGCGGGCGCTTGCCCTCCAGCGTGACGGTCAGGCAGGTGCCCGGGACGGGCTTGTCGCGCCTGGTCAGGAAGAGACCGGACGGATCGGCCAGACCCTCGATGCCCTCGTCGTGCAGCTCGAAGCAGCCGACCTCGTCGGTCGCGCCGTACCGGTTCTTGATCCCGCGGATGATCCGGAGCCGGGCGTGCCGGTCCCCCTCGAAGCTCAGCACCACGTCCACCAGGTGCTCCAGCAGGCGGGGGCCGGCGATCTGGCCGTCCTTGGTGACGTGGCCGACCAGCAGGGTGGCCATCCCGCGGTCCTTGGAGGCCCGGATCAGTGCGCCCGCCACCTCACGGACCTGGGCCGGCCCGCCGGGTGCCCCGTCCAGCTCGGCCGAGGCGATGGTCTGCACCGAGTCCAGGACCAGCAGGCCCGGGTTGACCGCCTCGATGTGCCCGAGGACGGCCCCGAGGTCGGACTCCGCGGCCAGGTAGAGGTGCTCGGAGAGTGCGTTGATCCGGTCGGCGCGGAGCCTGACCTGGCCGGCCGACTCCTCGCCGGTGACGTAGAGCGTGCGGTGCTGCGCGGAGGCCGCCTTGGCGGCGACGTCCAGCAGCAGGGTGGACTTGCCGACACCGGGCTCGCCGGCCAGCAGCACCACGGCGCCGGGGACCAGGCCGCCCCCGAGCACCCGGTCCAGCTCGGACACGCCGGTGGAGCGGGCCGTCGCCACCTGGCCGTCCACCTGGGCGATGGGACGGGCGGGCGAGCTGACCGGCCCCGCGGCCGTCGTCCGGACCGGCACCGCGCCGTACTCCTCGACCGTGCCCCAGGCGTTGCACTCCGGGCAGCGGCCCACCCACTTGGGCAGCTGGTTGCCGCACTCGGTGCAGCGGTACGCCGGGCGCGGCTTGGCGGTGGTCTTGGTACGGGCAGCCATGCGGTCACCGTAGCGCCTGGGTCCGACAACGCGGGGCGGCAGCGGCGGCGATGACGACCGGGGCGACGAGGCCCGGGTGGGGCTCGGGTGGGGCTCGGACGGGGTCCGGGCGGGGTCCGGACGGGGTCCGGGCGGGGTCCGGGCGGGGCAGCCGGTCCACGAACGGGCGATGTTGTTACCCGAAAGAAGTACAACCGGGCGAAACGGCGCGGGCCGACCGGGTGGCGTCTCTACCGTCGGACGGGTGACAACGAGTACGGAACGACCGCGCGACCCCGTCCTCGCGGCGTACGACCGCCAGGTGGACGGACTCTTCACCTACTGCCTCTCGGTGCTGTGCGAGCACCGGGCGGCCGGCGCCGCCCTGCGCGAGGTGCGCGAGCTGGCGGTGCGGCACGGCGCGCGGCTCGCCGAGCCCGGCCTGGTGCGGGCCTGGCTGTACTCGCTGGCGCGGTACTGCTGCCTGCGGCGGCTGGCGGACGGGCCGGGCGTGCCCGGGCCCTACGACGCCCCGGCGGTCGAGGGGTCTGCGGGCGGGACTTCGGCGGGCGGGACTTCGGCGGGCGAGGCTGCGGCGGGCGGAGGGTCCGGCGTCGGGGGTTCGGCCACCGCGGACGAGGAGGCCGGGCGGCGCCGGCGCGAGTTGGCCTCGCTGGCCTGGCCCGAGGCCGCCGGCACCGACCCCGAGCAGCGCGAGGCCCTGGAGCTGTCGGTGCGCCACCGGCTGAGCCCCATCGAGGTGGCGGCCGTGCTGGGTCTGCCGTTCGACACCGTCCGGACGCTGCTGGACTCCGCCCGGGCCGAGGTCGACCGGACCAGGGCGGCCCTGCTGGTGCTCGGCGTCGGCAGCTGCCCCGAACTCGACCGGCTCGGCGGGGCGGGGGCGGAGAGCTGGCGGGACTGGGTGCTCGGCCCGGCGCTCCGCCGGGAGCTGGTGCAGCACGTGGTGGCCTGTCCGACCTGCCGGGGGACGGCGGAGCGGGTCGCGGGCGAGGTGCCGGAGGGGGCCGCCGGACTGTCCGGGCTCCCGGTGCTGGCCGCGCCCGTGGCGACGGGCGCCCCGGCGGGGTCCGTGGTCTTCCTGCCGCAGCCGGCCCGGCGTCCGGCCGGCCGCCGGGCGGGGGGTCCGGTGCCGGTGACCGAACCGGGCCTCCGGTTCGACCAGGGCGGGTTCCCGCGCCACCGCGCACCGGACACCGGCCGGGGGCCGACGGTGCGCCGCCGGGTGGTGACCACGGGGGTACTGGCCGCCGTGCTGGCGGCGCCGGTGGTCGCGCTCTGGGCCGGGCACCGCGGCGGCGACGGGCCCGGGGCCGCGGCGTCGGTCTCGTCGGTCCGGGTCGAGGAGGACGCACGGGCGGGCAGCCGCCGGCCGGGCGGTCCGTCGGCGGGGCCCGGGCAGCCGGGCGGACCGGCGGGCGTGCCGGAGGCGGCCGGTGCGGCGGGCGCCGCGGTGGCCGGGATGGAGCTGGCGGGTGCCGGGCCGCTGAGTGCAGAAACGTTGCTCCCGGGGATCCAGGGCCCGCTGGTTCCGGTACCGGGCCACGGGGCGACCCCGCTCGGCAGCCCGACGCTGGTCGCCGCGCCGGCCCCCGCCGTCGGGCCGGCCACGATCGCCGGGCCCACCCCGGACGCCGGGTCAGCCGCGCAGGCCCCGTCCCCGACCGGCGGCCTGCTCACGGTCGACGCGGGCGAGTACGGCAACCGCACGGTGCTCACCCTCACCAACTCCGGCACCACCGAGATCCGCTGGCACGCCGACGTCGACGTCGCCTGGCTCCGGCTCAGCCGCGACTCCGGCACGCTCGCGCCGGGGCAGCGGATCACCGTGATCGTCTCCGTCGACGACGGCCTCGCCCCGAGCACCCGCTGGACCGCCCGGATCGCGCTACCGCCCTCGCAGGCCGTCGTCACCCTGGAGGGCGGGCCGCAGCACCGCGGCGGTGCCACCCCGGTGCCGGCCGGGCCGGGCGGCACCGACCCGGCGACCGGCCCGGGCACGGACCCGGCCCCCACCCGCGGGCCTTCGCCGTCCGGCACGCCCTCCGGTGCACCCTCCGGCACGCCCTCGAACGGGCCGGGCAGCCCGGCACCCTCGGCGACCGGCCCCGCCACGGGCACACCGTCGGCCACCCCGACCGGGCCGGCCGGGGCGACACCGACGGGCGAGACCTCGCCGAGTGCTCCGCCGACCGCTTCCCCGTCCGCCTCGTCCGCACCGGGTGCACCGTCCGAGCCGGCGACCTCGGCGACCTCGGCGGGCACGGCGTCCGGAAGCCCCTCGCCGCACTGAACCTGAGGGGGACGGGAGCGGGCCGGGACCGGCGACGGGGGCCGGTAGGGCGGGGCGGAGCAGCGGCGGTGGCCCGTCAGGAGGTGAGGCCCGTGAGGGCGTCACCGACGTACGTGGCACCGAGGACGACCAGCAGCACCGTCATGATCGCCGCGTTGTGCGCGGCCATCCACGCCTTCCACTCCCCCAGGATCCTGGCCGCCCGGTCCCCGCCGAACAGGTACACCCCCAGTGGCACCAGCGTGCAGAGCGAGCCGATCAGCACCATCAGCGCGGCGGCGCAGGCCTTGCCGGCGCCCGAGGCGGTGGCGGTCGCGATCGAGACCGCGCCACCGACGGCCAGCACCAGGTTCTTCGGGTTGAGCGCCACCAGCGCCGCGGCGAGCCCGGCCGCCTTCACAGGGGTGAACCGGTCCACCGCCTCCATCCAGGCCGGTGGCCCGTGCACGTGGCCCTCGCGCGGCCGGGCCCGCCACTGCCTGAACCCCAGCAGGAGGAACAGCGTCCCGAGGGCCAGCTTGAGCCACCAGGCCCAGGACGGCCGGTCCGAGCCGGCGGACAGCCCCGACCCCGCCGACACGACCACGGTGACCACCGCCGCCAGCGCCACCACCCAGCCGGCCGCGAACGCCGTCCCGTTGCTCCGGCCCCTGGGGGTGGCCAGCATCAGGATCACCGCGATGAGCGGCATCGGACTGATCGCGATGCCCACGGCGGAGGCCAGCATCCCGCCGACGGCGTCACCCATCCCCGACTCCCCTCGCGCCCGGAACCGCTACCGGCGGCGGATCGGCGGCAGCCGGTAGGTGCCGTCCAGTGCCGCCGGCTGCGGCTGGTAGATGCGGATCGTCGGCCGGAAGCCGCCCTCGGGCGTGGGCAGCCAGTTCGCCGCCTCGGCCGGGTCCGCGGGCCGGTCGTGCCGGAGGTGGAGCGTCAGCGAGCCGTCCGGGCCGTGCACCAGACCGGGGGTGCGGTCGCCGATCGAGTAGCGGTCGGCCGGGTTGTCGACCAGGTAGTACTCGGGGACCCCGTACATGGTGACGGACCAGAAGGCGTCGGCGGGCGGCGGCCGGTCGAACCGCAGCGTGTAGTGGTGGGCGCCGGTGAGCGGGCGGCCGTCGGCGTCGTCGTACGTCATCGCGTACAGCGCCTCGTAGGCGTGGTTGCCCCAGAGGCCGGCACGGGCGGCGGCGGCCCGGCTGAGGTAGGCGGCGCGGCGGTCGGGGATGCGCCACTCGGGGTCGTCGAGGGTGCCCGGGCCGAGGAAGTCGACGTTGTAGTCGAACAGGTGCAGCGCCGCCCGCCACTCGCCGGCCGGGTGGTCCTCGGGCGGGCGGGTCGCGTCCTCGACCC
This sequence comes from Kitasatospora sp. NPDC127035, assembly GCF_042726075.1. NCBI lineage: Bacteria > Bacillati > Actinomycetota > Actinomycetes > Kitasatosporales > Streptomycetaceae > Kitasatospora > Kitasatospora sp. NPDC127035. The sequence continues at coordinate 54,782 of NZ_JBHXDN010000001.1, forward strand.
GCTCCCGGCCGGCGGCCAGCCCCTTCGCCAGGGCGAGCGTCCAGTCGGGGGCCGCGGCCCGGTACGGCGAGGTGCCCGTGTCGAGCAGGCCGAGCGGCGCGAACCGCTGTTCGTACGTCCGGTCGGTCTCCGCGGGCGGGAAGGCCGCCATCCAGACCCGGAGCCGCTCGAAGAAGGCGAGCCGCTCGGGCACCTCCGGGTCGGGTGCGGGCAGCCCGGCGGAGAGGCCGCCCGGCTCCAGCGGTTCGAGGGTCAGCCCGTCCTGGAGGGCCCGGACCCGGGGGAGGTCGTCCGGGCCGGTGCAGGCGAACCTGCCGACGATCGTGGCCACGGTGGTCGGCGAGACGATCACCCGGTCCGGATCGGTCGGGGTGCCGTGCCAGTCGGGCGGGACGACCAGCCAGGTCTGGGCCCCGGTGCCGGTGGCGCGGCGGCCCAGGTAGGCGAAGTTGTCGGTCCACGCGTCGACGAACTGCAGGACGTGGTACGCCCCGGCGGTGTCCGGCAGCCGCAGGATCTGCGGGCCCTCGGAGAGGTCGAGCTGGGCGACCGAGTAGACGGTGTCGTTGTTGACCGAGACGAATTCGTCGTCCGGGCCGGCCAGCCGGGTGGCGTGACCGAAGTGGTTGTACGGGGTCGCCGGGAGGACGCCCGTGCCGCCCTGGACGAACCGCTCGACCATCGTGAGGCCGGCGACCATCGGGTAGCCGTAGACGTAGGCGTCGGCGGCCAGGGCCTCCAGCTCGGGCTCGGTCATGGCGGCGTCTCCTCGGGGCCTGGGCCCGGCGAACCGATTCGGGCATTTCGGTACAGGTGGGATGCTATGCGGCCCCCGGACGATCAGCATCCCGGCTGCTTCCGGCGCGGGCGGGCTCCGCCCAGCGCGAACGACGGCATACCGAGGACCCTCCCCGGGACAGGCTTGCCGGTATGAAGATCCTCCTGCTCGGCGGCTCGTCCTTCCTGGGGCGGGCGTTCGCCTCCGAAGCCCTCGCACGCGGCCACGCGGTCACCACGTTCAACCGGGGCCGCTCCGGCGGCGACCTGCCCGGCGTCGAGGTCGTCCGCGGCGACCGCGACTCGGCCGACGACCTGGCGCGGCTGGTCGAGGACCGGCGCTGGGACACCGTGGTCGACACCTCGGCCCAGCAGCCCGCCCAGGCCGCGCTCTCCGCGCGGTTGCTGCGCGGACGCGCCGGCCACTACGTCCTGGTCTCCTCCGTCCACGCCTTCGCGGACTGGCCGGCCCAAGTGATCGACGAGTCCTCGGCCCTCCACCCCTGCCCGGCCGACACCCCGCCCGGCCAGGAGTTCAGCACCGCGCTCAAGGCCGGCTGCGAGCGCGCGGTGCTGGAACAGTTCGGGGCCGAGCACACCACGATCCTCAACAGCGGACTGCTGATCGGCCCGCACGAGCGCGGCGGCCGGCTCCCGTGGTGGCTGGAGCGGATGGCCCGGGGCGGCCGGGTGCTGGCACCGGGGGACCCGGAGCGGACGGTGCAGTTGATCGACGTCCGGGACTTCGCGGTGTTCGGGCTCGACCTTGTGACGGCGGGCACGGCGGGCCGCTACGTCACCACGGCGCCGCCCGGCCGGCTGACCTACCGGGAATTCCTGACGGGCTGCATCGCGGCGGTGGGGGCGGGCGACGACGGCGACGGCGACGGGCCCGGTATCGGGGCCGGGGCCGAGTTGGTCTGGGTCGAGGACGCGCCGCTGCTGGCCGAGGGGCCGGACAGCGTCCAGCCGTGGAGCGAACTCCCCCTCTGGGCGCCCGGTCTGCCCACCATGGCCGGCATCTGGCTCGCCGACACCACCCGGGCGGAGGCCGCCGGGCTGCGCTGCCGCCCGTTCGCCGAGACCGCGCGGGACACCTGGACCTGGCTGCAGGAGCGCGGGCCGGCCGGCGACACCGAGGCCGACGGACGCAAGCGCGGCCGGATCGTGCACGGCATCGAGCCCGCGAAGGAGCAGCGGCTGCTGGCCGCGCGGCCCTGAGCGGGACCGCCGAGCAGAGCCACTGCCGCACAGGACCGCTGGGCAGGGCCTGCCGAGCGGAGCTGCGACCCCGGACGGAACGGCGACGCACGGCCCCGGAACGGGCCCGCAGCGGAGCGGCAGCCGACCGGCGGGCGCGGCCGTGGGGGGGGGGGGGGGGGGGCCCCCCCCCCCCCCCCGGGGGGGGGCGCCCCCATTGGGGCGGGGGGGGGGCCCCGGGGCGGGGGGGGGCAGGGAGTGGA
>NZ_JBHXDN010000001.1:57031-245841 GCF_042726075.1 Kitasatospora sp. NPDC127035
CGCCGCGGCGGTGGGCCCCCCCCGGCCGCCCGGCCGCCCCCCCGCCCGCCCCCGCGCCGGGGGGGGGGGGGGGGGGCCGGGGGGGCGGGGGGGGGGGGGGGGGGGGCGGCCCCCCCCCCCCCCACGGCCGGGCGGCGGACGCCTCAGTGACTGCGGCGGGTGACCAGCTCGGCGAGGGCGAGCAGTTCGTCGGCGGCCGACGGCTCGGGCACCGCGACGGCCAGCTGCGCCAGCGCCGCGGCCATCCGCTCGCAGGACTCGCCCTGGGCCCAGGCCCGCCCTCCGGCGCCCTCGACGGCAGCCGCGCAGCTCGCCAGTTCCTCGGCGGTCAGCGTCCGCTCCAGCCCGTACAGCTCGGCCAGTCGGGCACCGTCGGGTGTCCCGGAGCTCAGCGCCGCCACCACCGGCAGCGACTTCTTCCGGGCGACGAGGTCCGCGCCGACCGGCTTCCCGGTGACCGACGGGTCGCCCCAGATGCCGATCAGGTCGTCGATCAGCTGGAACGCCAGGCCGATCTCCCGGCCGAAGCCGTCCATCGCCCGGGCGGCCGTCTCCGAGCCGCCCGCGTACCGGGCCCCCATCGCGCAGGCCGCGCCGAGCAGCGCACCGGTCTTGGCCTCGGCCATCGCCAGGCACTCGGCCAGCGAAACGTCACTGCGCTGCTCGAAGGCGCAGTCGATCTGCTGCCCCTCGCAGAGCTCCACCACGCAGTCGGCCAGCCGGCGGACGGCGTCGGTCGCGGCCGGGTGGCCGTCCTCGGCGAGCAGGCGCAGCGCCAGCGCGTGCATGGCGTCGCCGGCGAGGATCGCCTCGGTGGTGCCGAACACCCGCCACGCGGTGGGGCGGTGCCGCCTGGTCTCGTCCCGGTCGATGATGTCGTCGTGCAGCAGCGTGAAGTTGTGCACCAGCTCGACGGCCGCCGCGGCGGCGGTGGCCGAGGCCGGGCTGCCGCCGAGGGCCTGGGCGGCGGCCAGCACCAGGGCCGGCCGGATGGCCTTCCCGGAGGGTGCGGCGGCCGGCGAACCGTCCGCCTCCCACCAGCCGAAGTGGTAGCCCGCGACCCGGCGCATGGTGCCGGGCAGCGAGTCGACGGCGGCGCGCAGGACCGGATCGACCAGGCCGCGGGCGCGGGCGAGGACGTCCTCGGCCTCGTGCCCCTCCCGGTGGTCGCGCTCCAGCGTGAACATTCCCATGGGTCCTCCCCTTGGTGGTGCGACGTGCCGGTGCAGCGGACGGCGTCGCCCGGCCGGACACGGGTGCCCCGGCCGGGCGACGCGGTTCGCCGGCCCCGGTCAGCCCTGGTGGTGCGAGAGGTCGACGTTCTCCAGGACGCCGACGGCGTCCGGCACCAGAATGGCGGCGGAGTAGTAGGCGCTCACGAGATAGGAAATGATGGCCTTCTCACTGATTCCCATGAATCGGACCGAGAGGGCCGGCTCGTATTCATCGGGAATTCCGGTCTGGTGCAGACCCACGACGCCCTGGTTGTCCTCGCCGGTGCGCATGGCGAGGATCGAGCTGGTGTTCCCGCCGACGATCGGGATCTTGTCGCACGGGAAGACCGGCACGCCGCGCCAGCCGAACACCTGCCGGCCCTGGACCTCGACGGTGTCCGGGTAGAGGCCGCGCCGGTTGCACTCGCGGCCGAAGGCGGCGATGGCCCGCGGGTGGGCCAGGAACAGCTTGGTGCCGCGGCGGCGGCTCAGCAGCTCGTCCATGTCGTCCGGGGTGGGCGGGCCGGAGTGGGTCTGGATCCGCTGCTCGTGGTCGGCGTTGTTGAGCAGGCCGAACTCCGGGTTGTTGACCAGCTCGTGCTCCTGGCGCTCGCGCAGCGCCTCGATGGTCAGCCGGAGCTGGTGCTCGGTCTGGTTCATCGGCTGGTTGTAGAGGTCGGCGACCCGGGTGTGCACCTTGAGCACGGTCTGCGCGACGCTGAGCTCGTACTCGCGCGGCCTGAGCTCGTAGTCCACGAAGGCGCCGGGCAGCTCGTACTCGCCGTGGTGGCCGGCGGAGAGGCCGATGGCCGCCTCGCCGTGCTTGTTCTGCGGCGCCTGGAACCCGGCGAGGTACTCCATGACCTGCAGCTGGAGCGCCTCGGAGCGGTCCGCGAGCTCCTGGAAGGCGGGCCAGGAGAGCGCGAGGACGGTGCCGGCCGTCGCCGCCCGCACCGTGTACGTCCAGGTGCCGCCCTCCTGCTTGAGCACCTCGTCGCCCAGGTGGTCGCCGTCGGCCACGGTGCCGACCACCGCCTCCTCGCCGTATTTGCCCGTTCCGATCCGGTTGAGCTTGCCGTACGCGACGATGAAGACCTCGTCGATCGGCGCGCCCGCCGCGACCAGGACCTCACCGGCGGAGAACTCGCGTTGGACGAAGCGCCCGGCCAGTTCCTCCAGCACGGCGTCGTCCTCGAAACCACGCAGCACGGGCAGCTCGCGCAGCGTCGGCGGGACGACCCGCACCGCGGGGCCGGTCCGGTCGAGGCCGACCCGGCCGCGCCCGACGGTGTGGCGCAGCCGCCGGTTCACCCGGTAGGTGCCGCCCGAGACCTCGACCCACGGCAGCGTCCTGAGCAGCCAGCGCGGGCTGATCCCCTGCATCTGCGGCGCGGACTTGGTGGTGGTCGCGAGGTTCCGCGCCGCCACCGTGGCCAGGCTCTGCTGCTCCCGGGTCTGCGGTGCGCCGCCCGGTGCGGGAATACCGGTGTTGGTTTCGGTCGACATGTGGGAGCCCTTCGCATACCCGTGCCCGATGAGGTGACATCTTGCACCCCTCATGGTGGGGCCGTTCGGAGGGCATCCGCAATCACTCTTTCGAGTGGTCGGGATAACCGAAAAAATAGTACGAATAGAATGTCTGATCGATATTAATTCGAGCAAGTGATCCAACGACTTTCGGAACACGACCCTCCGGTTCGCCTCCCGGGCCGCGCACGCCGGACCCACCCCGCGTTCACGCCGACGCAAGGGGCCGCTAAGGTGCCACTTCAAGGGTCACGGGGCCAGTTGACGAGCGCGGCCGCACCGGATGCCCTCCCCTCGTTCACCCCTGCCCTGGGAGGCCTGATGAGCGCCCCCGTCACTGTCTGGCTCAACCGCACGTACGCCGAGAACGTGTTCTTCATCGAACAGTTGCGCGCCGCACCGCGTCCGGTCCGGATCCACGCCACCCACCTCGACCCCGACTCCCCGGTCCTCGCCGCGGCCGACCACGCCGGTCTGGAACCCGCCGACCTCACCCCGGACGCCTACGTCGCCTTCGCGCTCGACTACTGCGCCCGCCACTCCGTCGACGTCTTCCTGCCCCGCCTGCACCAGCTGGCGATATCCCTGCACCGCCACGAGTTCGAGGCGGTCGGCACCTCCCTCGCCTGCCCGCCCGCCGCGGCCATCGCGGCCTTCGCGAGCAAGGCGGACGGCTACGCGGCGATCGCCGACGCCGGGCTCCCCACCCCGCCCTGGTGGCTGGTCCGCACCGCCGAGGACCTGGTCACCGCCGTCGACCGGATCGAGTCGGCCGGCCTCACCGCCTGCCTGAAGCCCGCCTCCGGCGCCGGCGGCGAGGGCTTCCGGATGCTCACCCGGGAACCGTTCGGCCTGCACCGGCTGGCCGGCTGGGACAGCCGGGTCCAGGTCGACCAGGTGGCCGCCGCGCTGACCGACGCCGCGCGGGAGAACCCCGGCGAGCCGGCCGACCTGCTGGTCATGCCCTACCTGGACGGCCCCGAGATATCGGTGGACTGCCTCGCCGACCTCGACGGCACCCTGCTGGCCGCCGTGGGCCGCAGCAAGCACCGGCGCCGCCGCACCTTCACCACCGCGCCCCGGTACCTCGAACCCGCCCGCCGCCTGGTCGAGGCGACCGGGATGGCGTTCCTCTCCAACGTGCAGTTCCGCCACCTGCACGGCGAACCGGTGGTCATCGACGTCAACACCCGACCCTCCGGCGGCCTGCACCAGCTGGGCCTCTGCGGCCTCAACCTGCCCTGGAACGCGGTGCAGCTGGCGCTCGGCGAACGCCCGGACACCGAGTGGACCGTGGATCCGGCGAGCGTCGAGTACACGCTGGTCTCCGGCGTCCAGCCGGTGCTGCCGCGCCAGTCGCCGTTCGCCCCGCCGCCCGCCCTGCCGTCCGCGCTGCCGTCCGTCGCCCCGGCCGGGCACCCCGAGGTCCAGCTGGTGCACTGACCGCTCCGGAGCGGGCCGCTCACCCCTTCAGAGCGGCCCGTTCCAGTCCAGCGTCGGCTCCAGCACGCCCTCCAGGGTGAGCAGCCAGCGCTTCACGTCGATCCCGACCCGGCCACCGCCGAAGCCGCCGATCCCGTCCGCCGCCACCACCCGGTGGCAGGGCACCAGCATCGCGACGGGGTTGGCCGCCATCATCTGCCCGACCGTCCGGGCCGCCAGCCCGGGCTCCTCGACACCGCCGAACACCCCGCTCCGGGAAGCCAGTTCGCCGTACGTGATGGTCCGCCCGTACGGCACCTCGCGGAACAGCGTCTGCAGCACGGCCCGGTGCGGCCCGGTGCTCAGGCTCCAGTCGATCGGCAGGTCCAGCTCACGGCGCCGGCCCGCCAGGTACTCGCCGACCCGGTCGGTGACCGCGGCGATCTTCGTGTCGTCGGCGCAGCGCGGCAGTTCGCCGGGGTTCCCGAGGTAGCCGATCGCCGCCACCCCCTGCGGCGTCACCGCCACGTGCAGCGGGCCGCTCGGCAGCGGCGTCTCCACCGTCAGCCACGACATCGGCCCCGCCCCGTACCGCTCCACCACGTCCGAACCCCCGCCCAGCCCCGCCGGACCGGCCGCCGGCCACCCCGTCGCCCGGGGGACGCGCGCGGACCACCCGCCCCGCGCGCCATCGTACGGCGGGCCGGGTACGCGGTCCGGTGCGTCCGCCGTTACAGCCGGCCCTTCAGCTCCGCGGCGAGCGCCCGCGACCAGTGGGACAGTTCCGCCCGGTCGGGAGTCCGGCCCTCGCAGAGGGCGCCGAGCTGCGCGTCGTTGATCCGGTTCGGCCCCGGGATCTCCAGCAGGTACGCGAGTTCCTCCAGCACGGTGGCGAGCCGCTTGGCGTCGGTGTGGTCCAGGGCGACGGCCGCCTCGTGGTGGCCGATGGTGAGTGAACCGGGCATGACCTACCTCCTCCGTCCGCCCCCGCACTCCCTCCACCGTACGACCGCCCGGCCCGGCGTGCCCCCCGTACCGCGCGCCGCTACCGCGCTCCCGCGCCGCCGTACCGCGCCGCCGTGCCGTGGCCGGTCCTCGGCGGGCCCGGTCAGTCGGGCCCCCCGCCGGGCCCCGGGCGCACGCCCGCCGCAGCCGGCGCCGCCTCCCCCGGCGGCTGCGCCGGCCCGTCCCAGCCCCGGCCGCGCACCTCGCGCACCGCCAGCACGGCCGCCCCGGCCAGCAGCTGCCACCCCGCGCCGAACAGCAGGACGCGGGACACCCCGACCCGGTCGGCCACCGGCCCGGCCGCCGCGAGGCCGAGCGGCCCGAGCACGAACGCGCCCAGTCCGCCGAACGCGGTCACCCTGGCCAGCACCCCGGCCGGCACCCAGCGCTGCCGCGTCGAGTCGAACAGCGCGCCGCAGACCGCCGATCCCGCCCCGGCCACCGACGCGGCCAGGAGCGTCCAGCCCAGCGCCGCCCCGGCCGCGAGCGCCGCGGAGGGCAGCGCCCAACCGAGGCTCGCCACCGTCGCCACCGCGAGCGGCCGGGCCGGCCTGCGTCCCAGCATCAGCAGGCCGCCCAGCACCGCACCGACCCCGTACACGCCCATCACCAGGCCCCAGGCCCGCGCCCCGCCCAGCTCGCGCTGCGCGGTCAGCGGTCCCAGCACCAGGAACGGCGCCCAGACCAGCAGGTTGAAGAGCGCCATCTGCACGGTGGTGACCCAGAGCCAGCGCCGCGAGCGGAACTCCGCCCAGCCGGCGCGGAGTTCGGCCGACATCGAGTCCGCGCCACCCGCGCCCGGCCCGGCCTCCCCGGCCTCCCCGGTCGGTCCGCCCGGCCCGACCGGCCCGACCGCCGAGGTCCGGGCCAGCGCCAGCGCAGCGATCCCGTACGTCACCGCGTCGATCAGCAGCACCGCACCCGGACCGTACCCCGCCGTGATCACCCCGGCGAGCGCCGGTCCGGCCACCATCGACACCGAACGGGCCAGCCCCAGCAGGGCGTTGGCGTCCGGCAGACGCTCCTTCCGGCGCACCAGCGCGGGCACCGACGCGCCCAGCGCCGGTATGAACAGCCCCTCGCCGAGCCCCCAGGCGGCGACCAGCGCCGCCATCGCCCAGACCGGCGCGTGCCCGGTCGCCAGCGCCGCCGCGAACCCGCCCTGCACCGCGCAGCGCAGCACGTCCGACCCCAGCATCACCCGGCGACTGCCCAGCCGGTCGGCGACCACCCCGCCGACCAGCATCACCAGCACGATCGGCAGGATCCGGGCAGCCATCACCCAACCCAGCTCGGTCCCGCCGCCCCCGCCGTCGAGCACCGCGAACGCCACGGCCACCGGCGCCATCGAGGAGCCGACCAGCGAGGTCGCGTAACCGACGAAGAACCACCCGAAATCACGTTCCCCCAGCACGGCCAGACGGCCGTCCGGCCGTCGGCGGCGGGCCCGCCCCCACTCCGCTTCCCCTGTCACGGGCGCCAAGTCTGCCCGCGCACGAAGGCCGCCGACAAGGACTTCCGGTGAAAAACCTGAGCCTATTCGACTCATTTTCTCGAAACCGCGCCACCACCGCAGTAAACTCCCGGAAAACCCTCTCCCACCTGCTATTTACTGCGATGGCAAGCACTACTCCGGCGCCCTCGGACATCGCTGTTTACTGCGGAAAGAAGACGCCGATGCCACCCCAGCCGCCGGTCGAGTACGCCGTCGCCGTCGAGCGCTACCTGGCCGCCTCCGGGCTCGGCGCCGCCTCCCGCCGCGTCTACCGGATCGCCCTGCACACCTGGACCTGGGCCCTGGCCGGCCGCCCCGCCCCCACCGGCCCCGAGCGGCGCCGCGCCCGTCCGCCCGTCCTGCCGCTCGCCCGGCTCGACCACCCGGACACCCCCGCCCGCCTCCTGGCCGCCGCCGACCGGCGCGCCGACGAGGCCGACCCGCGCACCCTCAACCGCGAGCTCGCCATCCTGCGGGCCGCCACCTCCTGGTGGCGCGCCCAGGACTGGATCGACACCGACCCGGCCGCCGGCCTGCGCCCGCACACCGCCCACGCCGCAGCCCCGGCCCCGCTCACCCCCGAACAGCTCCACGCCCTCTTCGCCCTCGGCGCACCGCTCCGCGAGCAGACCCTCTGGCGCCTGCTGCACGAGAGCGGAGCCACCGTCGAAGCCGTCCTCGCCCTCGACGTCGACGACCTCGACCTCCCCGGCCGCCGCACCCGCCCCCCGGGTCCGCCCCTGCGCTGGCAGACCGGCACCGCCCGACTGCTCCCGCTCCTCCTCACCGGCCGCACCGCCGGCCCGCTGTTCCTCACCGACCGGCGGGCCCCCGCGGCCACCCCCGCCGCCGACCGCTGCCCCCACACCGGCCGCGGTCGCCTCTCCTACCGCCGCGCCGCCGAACTCTTCACCGCCCGCACCACCGCCCTGTCCCCCGGCGGCTGGACCCTCCGGCGGCTGCGCCCGGCCGCCCGAACGCCCGCCCGCCGGACGCCCGCCCCCTGAGGCCGGCGGACGGGCACCCCTCGACCGGGCGGAGCGCCCACGGTTGCGCGGCCGAAGGCGCACCGGGCCGCGCGGCGGGCAGCAGAACGGCCGGCCGCGGCACTCACGTGCGGCGACCGGCCGTCCCGGGGGTCACGCCTGGGCGAACCCCCGGCGCACCTCCGCGTCGGTGACGACGCCGTTGTGGTGGTCGAGGTCGAGCCGCGCGAGGCCCGCCAGGTGGGCGACCTGCCGGTCGCCGAGCAGCCCGGCCGCCAGCTCGCTGCGCTCGAACGGCCCGACCGCCTCGACGAGGTGGGAGGGGATCCGCGCCGCCCCCGTGTCCAGGTAGGCGTCGCCCTCGCTGGCCCGGGGGGCCTTGAGGCCGTTCCCGATGCCGTGCCGCACCCCCGCGAGCACGGCCGCGAGGGCCGCGTACGGGTTGGCGTCCGCGCCCGGCAGCCGGATCTCCAGGTGGAGGCCCGCGCCGTGGCCGACCACCCGCACCGCGCAGGCGCGGTTGTCCCGGCCCCAGGTGAACCGGGTCGGGGCGAAGGAGTGGTCGCGGAAGCGGCGGTAGGAGTTCACGTAGGGCGCGTAGAGCGGCGCCGTGACCGGAAGCACCTCCAGCAGTCCGGCCACCGCCTGCTCGCCCAGGTCCGACAGCGCGGTACCGCCGGGCCCGCCGAGCACCGGCCCGTCCGCCCCGTACAGGGAGACGTGCAGGTGCATCCCGCTGCCGGTGCCGGTGGCCGGGGACGCCATGAACGTCGGCGCCAGGCCGTGCCGGTCGGCGACCGCCCGGACGGCGTGCTTGAACAGCATGTGCTGGAGGCAGGCGAGCCGCGGGTCGCCGTACGGGAAGGTCACCTCCACCTGCCCGGGGGCGCCCTCCAGCTTCACGGCCTCCACCGGCAGGCCGGCGCCCGCGAGGGCCCGGCGCAGGCTCCGGGTGAAGTCGGCGACCGTGCGGGGCTGGTCGAGGGCGTAGTCCCGGTTGTCCCAGGTCGCCGGGCGCAGCCGGCGGAAGTCCCGGCCGGCGGCGTCCCGGACGCTCCCCTCGTAGAGCACGAACTCCGTCTCCACACCGACCTGCACGCTCAGGCCGTGCTCGGCCAGCAGGGTCAGCTGGTCGTCCAGCAGCGTGTCCGGCGCCACCGGCAGCGGTTCGCCGCCGGACACCGGGCGGCAGGGCACCAGCGCCGTCGCGGGCAGCCACGGCAGCAGCCGAGCGTCCGCGAGGTCGGCCGCCAGGGCCACGTCGGAGAACCCCGTCCCCCACGAGCCGAGTGCCCCGCTCCCGTCCGCCGACATGCCCAGGTCGGTGTCGAACACGTACCCGCACATCTCCGGGGCGAGCCGCCCGGAACCCAGCCGGTCCAGCAGCACCCCGGCGTCGAACTCCTTGCCCTTGAGCCGGCCCTGCCAGTCCACCGCCGCCAGCAGCACGGTGTCGACCCCGCCGCCGCGCACCAGGGCCCGCAGCGGACCGGTGGCGGGGGCACCGACCGGGCGCGCCTCCGAGGAGGCCGGGAGCGCCGGGGAGGGGGCGGCCGCCCGCCGACGACGGGCGGCCGGTCCGCCGGACATCAGATCACGCTCCCGGTCAGCTCGGTCAGTTCGGCGCTCTGCTGCACCGGCGGGTTGTAGGAACGGCCGGCCTTCAGCCACCACAGGCCCGCGCCCAGGAGCGCCACCAGCAGCGCGACGGGCGCGTAGTTGAACGTGTCCGAGGTGACCGGGTACGCCTGGGGGAGGCAGAACAGCACGGTGACCACCGCGACCCAGCAGACCGCCACCACCCCGATCGGCCGGCTCCACCGGCCCAGGGTCCACGGGCCGGCCTGGAACGCCTTCCCCCTGCGCAGCCGGAGGTAGATCGGGATCGCGTAGGCCGGGGTCATCCCCAGGACGTTGATCGCCGTCACCGCCCCGTACGCCACCGGGCTGTACAGCGCGGGCAGGGCCAGGACCAGTGCCGCGCCCACGGCCAGCCAGACGCCGGCCACCGGGGTCCCGGTGCGCGGCGAGACCCGGCTCCAGAGTGCCGAGCCCGGCAGTGCCCCGTCCCGCGAGAACGCGAAGACCATCCGGCTGGCCGCCGCCGTCTCGGCGTTGCCGCAGAAGAGCTGCGCGACGATCACCACCGCGAGCAGCGCCTTGGCGCCGTTGAGGCCCAGCGCGTCGAGGAAGATCTGGGCCGGCGGCACCCCGGTGGCCGAGTCGATGGTGCCCGCGTAGTCCTGGATCGCGAACAGCATGCCGGCCAGCAGCACGAAGCCGGCGATCCAGCTCACCCAGATCGCCCGGACGATGCCGCGCGCGGCGGAGACCGACGCCCGCGTCGTCTCCTCCGACATGTGCGCCGAGGCGTCGTAGCCGGAGAACGTGTACTGCGCCAGCAGCAGACCCAGGCAGGACACGTAGATCGGGTTGGTCCACCCGGTGTTGTTCACGAAGTGCGTGAACACCCAGGTGGTGTCCTGGTGCTGGGAGGGCACGATCATCAGCGCGCCGACGATCACCACGACGCCGCCCAGGTGCCACCAGACCGAGATGCTGTTGAGCACCGACACCAGCCGGACGCCGCGGAGGTTCAGCCCGGCGTGGACCACCAGGATCACCATGAAGATCAGGAACAGCTTGCCCGGGGTCGGCTCGAAGCCCCACTGGAGGTTGGCCAGCGCGCCGACGAACGACGCGGCGCCGTAGTCGATCCCCGCGATACCGCCCACCAGGCCGAGCAGGTTCAGCCAGCCGGTGGCCCAGCCCCAGCGCGGACCGCCGAGCCGGTGGGCCATGAAGTAGAGGGCGCCGCTGGTCGGGTAGGCGCTGGTGACCTCGGCGAGCGCCATGCCCACCAGGACGACCATCAGCCCGACCCCGACCCAGCCCCAGAGCATCACGGCCGGGCCTCCGGTGTTCAGGCCGAAGCCGAACAGCGTCATGCAGCCGCTGAGGATCGAGATGACCGAGAAACTTATCGCGAAGTTCCCGAACTCGCCCATTCTGCGGTTGAGTTTGGGCTCGTAGCCGAGGCGACGGAGCTGGCTGTCGTCGCTGCTGGGAGTTGCGTGTGCGGGTGGCATCGCCGGACCTCCGGGGGGACGGATTCGTGCGGACGGGGAAGCGGCAGGGCGGGCGGGTTCAGCTCTGGCCGCTCGAACTGCCGACGTAGGCCTGGTGCCTGGCGGTGAGCAGCAGGCTCTCCGCCAGTTCCGGGGAGTCGGCGACGTGGATCCACGGCGCCTGGGACGCGAACGACCCGAGGGCACCGAAGACCTCGACGGCCTCCCTCATCCGGACACCGGCCCACAGCGCGTGGGCGAGATGGCTCAGGTCGACGACCGGCCACTGGTCGGGCTGCTCCGTCGCGGTCCAGCTCTCGAACGCGGCCACGGCGCGGTCCCGGTGGGGTTCTCTCAGCCACTGGCGGCGCGCGATGTCCCGCCGCCGGTCGCTGCGGTACTGCTCGACGGACAGGTACAGCGGCAGCACGAACAGCGGCGAGCCGTAGGGCGCGTTCGGCAGCACGAAGTTGACGAAGTCGGTCGCCGACCAGCGGCGCACGGTCAGCCAGTACCGCAGCATCCGGACGTGCGCCTCGCGGTTGAACGGATCGCGCCGGTTCGCCTCGAAGAACAGGCCCCAGGGGCCCGGCGGCAGCATCATGTCCGGTCCCGGATCGCGGTGTTCGGCCCTCCGCTGCTCGGGGTCCAGGGTGGCGAGGGTGAGCAGGCAGAGCCAGGGCACCGGGTCGGCGGGGTGCTCCTCCACCGCGCGCCAGCTCGACTGCCGCGCGTTCTGCTCCAGCTCGACGGCGTCCCGGCGTCCCGCGGCGTGGGCGGCGGCGGCCCGCTCCACCTCGACCCGGAGCCGCAGGATCGCGAGGTCGGGACTCCCCGGCTCCTCCTGGGCCCAGTGCTCCAGCGCGTCGGAACGGGGCGCGACCACACTCAGCACCTGGGTCCTCGCCGATCTCCGGCTCCAGTCGCGCCCGGTCGAGTCCAGCAGAGTCCGGGTGGACAGCCACCGTCCGACCCGCAGGTCGTCGACCGCGGCTCTCAACTCGGCATCCTGGCCGGCGGGGTGATACACGAGCCGCGCCGGCTCCCGGCCGGGCATCGCGTCCATCTGCCGTTCCTTCCTCAGGGCTGAATTCCGTACGCGGGCAGCCTCACCACCCCGGCCAGCCAGGGGAAACCGCTGCCGGGGAATGGGTCGGCACCGTGCACCTCGTTCTCGGCACGGGCCTGACGCGACGTCAGGATAGTCATGGAATACGCACGTTAGGTGACCGGACCGTGACAACGTTAGCGGCGAACCGGTCTCACACGATCCCCATTGATCCGATCCGTCACCGTGCGCCCCCGGACCCGCGGACCGCCCCGGGCGCACCGGCCGACCCGCTGAGCTGTGGTTCTCGGAGAATCGTCCGGATGTCGCGAGGAGCCGCCCGGCCGCGCGCAGGGGGCCCGGCAGCCCCGGACGGCCGTCGCGGCGGCGCGCAGAAAAAAGGTGGCGGGCGGACGGGCGGGCGCCGGTGGCCGCCCCGCCCGCCGGGGACAGGCCCACGCGATCGAGCCCGCCGGCCCACGCGATCGGGCCCACGCGAACGGCCCCGGGCGCATCGCCCGGGGCCGTCGGCCGAGCCACCCGCGGTCCGGAGCCGGAGCCCGGCCGGGGTGACGTGCTGAGCCCCCTGTCGGATTCGAACCGACGACCTACGCTTTACAAGAGCGGTGCTCTGGCCAGCTGAGCTAAGGAGGCATGGTGACCGTCCGCGACGTGGTCACGGCGGCACCGGGGGCAGTCTACCGGGCGTGAACGGGCCGGTGGGGGGATATCCGGGGGTTGGGCGGGAGCCGCCCCCGGGGAGCGGACGTGATGGAACCGATGCCGAATTCCGATCGGCCGGGGGCTGACAATCGGCGGAAGCGCAGGTAGCGTCGCCGGAAGCCGGTGCGCGCCGTGGTTCAGACCACGGCCGATCGAGCCGGCGACAGCGATTCCCCCACCTTTACTCGGATCGTCCGGCACGTTCCTGCCGGTGAAGGAGAGCACAGCCATGGCTTCTGTGACGTACGACAAGGCGACCCGTGTCTACCCCGGGGCCGACAAGCCCTCGGTGGACGCCCTGGACCTGGACATCGCGGACGGCGAGTTCCTCGTCCTCGTCGGCCCCTCCGGCTGCGGCAAGTCGACCAGCCTCCGCATGCTGGCCGGCCTGGAGGACGTCAACAGCGGCGCGATCCGCATCGGCGACCGCGAGGTCACCCACCTGCCGCCGAAGGACCGGGACATCGCGATGGTGTTCCAGAACTACGCGCTGTACCCGCACATGACCGTCGCCGAGAACATGGGCTTCGCGCTCAAGATCGCCGGCGTCAACAAGTCGGAGATCCGCGCCAAGGTCGAGGAGGCCGGCAAGATCCTCGACCTCACCGCGCTGCTGGACCGGAAGCCGAAGGCGCTCTCCGGCGGTCAGCGCCAGCGTGTCGCGATGGGCCGCGCGATCGTCCGCGAGCCGCAGGTCTTCCTGATGGACGAGCCGCTGTCCAACCTGGACGCCAAGCTCCGCGTCTCGACCCGTACCCAGATCGCCGGCCTGCAGCGCCGCCTGGGCATCACCACGGTGTACGTGACCCACGACCAGACCGAGGCGCTCACCATGGGCGACCGGGTCGCGGTGCTCAAGGACGGCCTCCTGCAGCAGGTCGACACCCCGCGCAACATGTACGACCGGCCCGCCAACCTCTTCGTCGCCGGCTTCATCGGCTCGCCCGCGATGAACCTGGTCGAGGTGCCGCTGGTCGACGGCGGCGTGAAGTTCGGCGGCTCGGTCGTCAACATCTCCCGCGAGGACCTGTCCGGCGCCGGCACCGACAAGACCGTGACCGTCGGCATCCGCCCGGAGCACTTCGAGATCGTCCCCTCGGGCGGCATCGAGGGCGTCGCCGTCACCGTCAACGTGGTCGAGGAGCTCGGCTCGGACGGCTTCGTGTACGGCACCACCCAGATCGGCGGTGCGGACAAGGATCTGGTGGTCCGCGTGCACGGCCGCCAGATCCCGGCCCGCGGCGAGACCATCCACGTCGTGCCGATCGCCAACGAGACCCACGTGTTCTCCACCAGCAGCGGCGCCCGCCTCTCCAACTGAGCGGCCCCGACCGGCTCCGGCCGGCCGTGGCGCGCAGCACCCCGTCGGAGCCCCGTCGGACCGTCACCGGTCCGGCGGGGCTCCGCCGCGTCCGGCCACCCCAACGGGTGACGACGTCAACACGGTGCAGGGACGAACCCGGACATCCTGTCACCCGATGGTGTAACGGAGGGCGATGTGGCGCCCACCCACCGCTACTCTCCTGAGCGTGAAGCAGCTAGTTCGCCGAATCGGCCAGACCGTCGCCCTCGCCCTGCCCGTCGTCCTGGTGACCACCGGCACCCTCGCCGTGACCAGGGTGCCGTGGGCACCGCCGACCGCGCTGGACCAGCAGGTCGTGGCGGCGTCCAGCGGGGACGGCGCCGGGATCGGCCGGACGGCGACCGCCGGCAGGGCCCCCGACGGGCTCGCCCCCCAGGACGCGCTGCGCGTCGTGCTCCTGGACGAGCTGCGGGCGCACAACCCGGGCAGCGCGCTGGACCTGCTGGAGCGCTCCATGCGCGAGCAGCCCGCGCTGACGCCGTACTGCACCTCGCTCGCCACCGAGCTGGGCAAGGCCGCGGTGCGCAAGTACCAGGGCGACGTCCAGCGCGCCCGGTCCTTCGCCCGCCCGGTCTGTGACGGCGCCTTCGCCTCCGGCGCCTCCGCCTGACCCGCGGCGACACCCGGCCCGGTGTCGCCGACCGGCGGGTGGCCGGCCGGGGTGTCGTCGGCCCGAGCGGCCCCGGTGACGGGCGCCACCGACCCGGGTGGTGCCCCGGCCGACCGCGTCCGTCACCGGTCCGCGCGATGCCGGCCCGCGGGCCCGGTACCGCGCCTATTGTTCAGCCATGAGCGCTGACTCCGGCCCCGCCGCCGCCCAACCGGCCCACCAGCCCCCGCCCGGCCCGGTACCCGTGACCCAGGCCGTCATCCTGGCCGGTGGCCAGGGCTCGCGGCTGCGGCCCTACACGGACGACCGCCCCAAGCCGCTGGTCGAGATCCCGGGCACGGGCACGCCGATCCTCGGCCACCAGCTGGCCTGGCTCGCCTCCGAGGGCGTCACCGACGCGGTCGTCTCCTGCGGCCACCTCGCGGACGTGCTGGAGGAGTGGCTCGACAAGGCCGACCTGCCGATGAAGGTCCGCACGGTGGTCGAGGCCGAGCCGCTCGGCCGAGGCGGCGGGCTCAAGTACGCCGCCGCGGCCCTGCCCCGCCCCGACGAACCCTGGTACGCCACCAACGGCGACATCTGGACCCGGTTCAGCCTTCGCGACATGGCCGCGTTCCACCACGAGCGCGACGCCGTCGCGACCCTCGCGCTGGCCCGCCCGCGGATCCCGTGGGGCGCGGTCGAGACCGACCAGTTCGGCAACGTCCTCGACTTCATCGAGGCCCCGCCCTCGCCGTTCCTCATCAACGCCGGGCTCTACGTGTTCAGCCCGGAGTTCGCCGAACTGCTGCCGGACGTCGGCGACCACGAGCGGACCACCTTCCCCCAGCTGGCCCGCAGCAAGCGGCTGGCCGGCTACCAGCTGCCGCAGGGCGTCTACTGGCGGGCCATCGACACCGCCAAGGACCTCACCGAGGCCGCCAAGGAGCTGGCCGCCGGCGCCGGCCGCGCCCCGCAGTGATCCGCCCCCGCCCCGTCCCTCGGTCCGCCCCCGGTGATCCGTCTCCCCCGGTGATCCGTCCCCCTCGGCGGGCCTGATCCCCGCGGTGGCCTCCCGCAGCCGCCACCGCGCCCGCCGGAGCCACCGCAGCAGCCCGCCGGGTCACCGGCCCACGACGACCGGCCGGGTGCTCCCCCACGGAGTACCCGGCCGGTCGTCGTCCCGGGCCGTCAGGTGGCCGTCGGGGCCCCCGGACGGGAGTTCCGCGCGCCGCCGCCGGCCAGCTCGGACATCGGCCCGCTCCCGAGCACACCGCCCAGCAGCCCCGAGCCCGAGCCGCTGCCCGTACCCGAGCCGGTCGGCGCGCCGCCGGTGCCGGCGCCGCTGCTCGGGCTCGGCTTCGACGCCGTCCCCGAGCCGCCGCCCGAGGCCGGCGTACTGCGCGGCGCGGGAGCCGACCCGGCGGGTGCCGGGGCGGCGGGCGGCGCCGAGGCGGCCGGCGCGGCCGGGCTGGCCGCACCGCTCTCCGGCTTGGCCGACTTCGCCTTGCCGCTCGGCGTGGCCGTCGCCGCCCTGGGCGAGGTCGGGGCGCCGGACGGCGGGGCGGACGTCGCCGGGGCGGTCGGCGAGGCCGGCCGGGAGGCGGCGGGCGAGGGCGAGGTGGACGGACCCTTCCCGCCGGGCGCGGCGGACGGCCCGCCGCTCGGCCAGACCGGGGTGCCGTAGTCGGTGGCCGGCCGGGACGGCGCCGGGTGCGGGCGGGCGCCGGTGCGGACCGCCGCGCCCAGCATCGAGCCGACCAGCAGGGTCAGTCCGACCACCACTGCGGTGACCACCGCACCGCGCCGCACCACCCGGCGGCGCAGCGCGGCCGGGGCGTCGGCACCGTACCGCCGCCAGGCCTCCAGGTTGAGCCGCCCGTCCAGCGAGCCGAACGGCGCGCCGGCGATCAGCAGCGGGCTCCACGCCGCCAGGAAGATCAGGTCGGGGGTGTCGTAGACCGGGACGGCCCGCCAGCTGACCGTGAACAGCAGCGCGGCGGAGAGGACCATCGCCGCACCGGCCGCGAGCCGCTGCCAGAGGCCGAGGACGGTCAGCACGCCGACCACGATCTCGGTGAAGGACACCACCAGGCCGGAGCCGACCGGGTGCGCCATGGCGAAGGCCAGCAGCGGATCGGCGACCTTCCAGGGGTGCAGCGAGGAGAGCCAGCGCATCATCGATCCGCGCTCGCCGCCGTCGAAGTACACCGGGTCGCAGAGCTTGCTGAACCCGGCGTAGACGGAGAGCGCGCCGAGCACCGCGCGCAGGGGCAGCAGCACCAGACCGAGGTCGACCCGGCGGCCGGGGTACCAGGGCTGCCTGCCCTCCGCCCCGGCGGCGGAGACCTCCGGCAGCTCGCCGCTGGGCGTCCAGCCCTGGGGCGCGCCGACCGGCCCGACGCCGGCCTCGGTGGCCGTGCCGGCTCCCTCGCGCGGTTGGCGCGGGACCGTCCGGGAGCCGCCGTACGGCGGGATCAGCCGGGTGTCGTCGTCCGCCAGGGAGCCGCGCCCGCCGGCACCGGCCGGTGCCGGGACTCCGCCCAGCCGGACGGCCTCCAGCAACTGGGTGGCGGCGACGTCGCCCGGCCGCGCCTCGCCGGTCCAGGTGACCGGTGTGACGCGGCCCTTGCGGCGCGGCCCGCCGGCCCCGCCGGTGAGCGCCGAGACCGTGGAGGCGGGCACGACGACCTGCGGGGTGACCGGCGAACGGCGGATCAGTCCCTGGGTGGCGTAGGGGTCGCCGAACGCGGCGCCGGTGGACAGCAGTCCGGCCGGAGCCTCGATCAGTGGCGCCACCGGGGTGCCGAGATTGAGCCGGAAGCTCGCCTGGGTGCTGCTGAGGCGCGCCGGGTCGGACGGCACCTTGACGGTGGTGAGGCCGGGTTCGGCCTCTATCCCGGTGCTGCCGCCGCCCAGGAGGGGGCGCCGAGGTGTTCTGGTGTCCACACCCGTCTAACCGGGTGACGCCCGGTTAGGACACTCTCCCGGGTGGATATCGGGAGCTCCCTTGAAGTGATCATGAGAAAAGCGATCGGGCCCGGTCGGGCCCGATCGCTTTCACTCGTCTTGCGGACGGACGACGGGGAATTCCGGAGAACCCCTTGCGCCGCGCGCCCCGCGTGTGCCTTCCGGTCAGCCGACCTTGGAGCGGAGCCGCGCCGCCTCGTACAGCACGACGCTCGCCGCGACACCGGCGTTCAGCGACTCGGTGAGCCCGGACATCGGGATCCGCACCAGCAGGTCGCAGGTCTCCGAGACCAGCCGGGACAGGCCCTTGCCCTCGCTGCCCGCGACGATCACGACGGGCCCGGTCAGCGCCTCCAGGTCCCCGATCTCGGCCTCGCCGTCGGCAGCCAGGCCGACCACCAGCAGGCCCGCCTTCTGGTAGCCCTCCAGCGTCCGGGTCAGGTTGGTGGCACGGGCGACGGGCAGCCGCGCGGCCGCACCCGAGGAGGTCTTCCACGCACCGGCGGTCATACCGGCCGCCCGGCGCTCGGGGATGACCACGCCGTGCGCGCCGAAGGCGGCGGCGGAACGGACCACGGCGCCCAGGTTGCGGGAGTCGGTGACGCCGTCCAGCGCCACGATCAGCGCGTCCTGGGCGGCCTCCGCGGCCTCGGCCAGCAGGTCCTCCGGGTGCGCGTACTCGTACGGCGGGACCTGGAGGACCAGGCCCTGGTGGTTCAGGCCGCCGGTCATCTGGTCCAGCTGCGGGCGCGGGGCCTCCATCAGCGGGATGCCCCGGTCGTTGGCGGCCTGGAAGGCGTCGCGGACCCGGTCGTCGGTGTCGATGAACTGCATGACGTACAGCGCGGTCGCCGGCACGCCGCCCTGCAGCGCCTCGACCACCGAGTTGCGGCCGACCACCAGCTCCGCGGCACCGGCGCCGCCGCGACCGCCGCGACCGCCGCCACCGGCGCGGCGCATGCCGGCCCGGGCCTTGGCGTCCCGCTCGCGCTTGATCGCGGCGTTGGCGGCCCGCTGCTTGGGGTGACCCTTGCGTTCGGCGCCGGGCGGGGTCGGGCCCTTGCCCTGGAGCGCCTTCCGGCTGTGGCCGCCGGTACCGACGTTCGCGCCCTTCTTCGACCCGGGGTTGCGGCGGTTCCTGCGCTGGCTGTTGCCGGCCATGGCTGTACTTCCTGTCTGTCTGTCCGGCATGGCCGGCCCCTCCGGCGGAAGCCGGTGGGGGCCGACGGCATGCGCTCCGTCATGCGGGAGGGCCGCACCGGTCAGGTACGGCCCCACCTCACCCCTCGGTCGCCCGGGGGTTACTGGTTGTTGATCGTCCAGCGCGGGCCGGACGGGGTGTCCTCGATGGCCAGTCCGGCCAGCCCGAGCTGGTCGCGGATGGCGTCCGCGGTGGCAAAGTCCTTGCGGGCCCGGGCCGCCTGCCGCTGCTCCAGGACCAGGTGGACCAGCGAGTCGACGACGCCGTGCAGGTCCTCGCCGCGCTCCGCCCCGGCCCAGTGCGGGTCGAGCGGGTCGAGTCCCAGTACACCGAGCATCGCACGGACCTCGGCCAATCGCGCCACCGCGTTCTCCTTGTCGTCCGCGGTGAGGGCGCTGTTGCCCTGGCGGACGGCGGTGTGCACGATGGCCAGCGCCTGGGGCACGCCCAGGTCGTCGTCCATCGCCTCGGCGAAGGCCGGCGGCACCTCGGGGGCGGCGTCGACCTTTCCGCAGCGCTCGACGGTCCGCTGGATGAAGCCCTCGATCCGGCCGAACCCGGCCTCGGCCTCGCGCAGCGACTCGTCGCTGTACTCGATCATCGAGCGGTAGTGCGGTGCGGCCAGGTAGTAGCGGAGCACGATCGGCCGCCAGCGCCGGACCATCTCGGAGACCAGCACCGAGTTGCCGAGCGACTTGCTCATCTTCTCGCCGCGCATGGTGACCCACGCGTTGTGCACCCAGAAGTTGGCGAAGTCGTCGCCGAACGCCTTGGACTGGGCGATCTCGTTCTCGTGGTGCGGGAAGATCAGGTCGAGCCCGCCGCCGTGGATGTCGAAGGCCGTGCCCAGGTACTTGTGGGCCATCGCGGAGCACTCCAGGTGCCACCCCGGGCGCCCGCGGCCCCACGGGGTCTCCCAGCTGGGTTCGCCGGGCTTGACCGACT
Organism: Kitasatospora sp. NPDC127035; assembly: GCF_042726075.1. Lineage (NCBI taxonomy): Bacteria > Bacillati > Actinomycetota > Actinomycetes > Kitasatosporales > Streptomycetaceae > Kitasatospora > Kitasatospora sp. NPDC127035. The sequence continues at coordinate 76,588 of NZ_JBHXDN010000001.1, forward strand.
TCCACATGGCGAAGTCGCGCTGGTCCCGCTTGCCGGTCTCGCCCTCGCCCTCGGGCTGCTGGAGGTTCTCCAGCTTCTGGTTGGAGAGCGCGAGGTAGCCCGGGAAGGACTTCACGTCGAAGTAGACGTTGCCCTCGGCCGCGTAGGCGTGCCCGCGCGCGATGAGTCCCCGCATCATCTCGATCATCTCGGGGACGTGCCCGGTGGCCCGTGGCTCGACGGTCGGCGGCAGGCAGCCCAGCGCGGAGTAACCGTCGTTGAAGGCCCGCTCGTTGGCGTAGGCGATCTGCCACCAGGGCGTGCCGAGCTCGCGCTCCTTGGCGATCACCTTGTCGTCGATGTCGGTGACGTTGCGGGCGAACGTCACCTGGTAGCCGCGGTAGGCGAACCACCGCTGCATGATGTCGAAGTTGAGACCGGACCGGATGTGCCCGATGTGTGGCGCCGACTGGACGGTAGCGCCGCACAGGTAGATCGAGACACAACCCGGTACAAGCGGGACGAAGTCGCGTACCTGGCGGGTGCTGGTGTCGTACAGGCGAATGCTCACAGCGTCAAGCGTAGTGGGCAGGAGGGGGTGCCCCGCGACATTCTGGAATGTCAATACCGCTGCAGAGCCGTTTCCGCTCTGTGACGTAGAGGAAGCACCCCCTCCGTTCCCGGGAGGGTCAGATCGAGCCGACCACCTTCCGCGGACTCAGCCGGACGACCACCCGAACGTCGTCCGGGCCGTCGTACGTGTACTTCTGCTCGCCGCGGTACTTCAGGCCGAGTTCGTCGATCAGCTCCCGGCCGCCCTCACGGGTCAGCGTGACCTCGCCGCGCACCTCCAGGTAGGTGTACGGGTTCTCCGGCGGGTTGATCACCAACGAGACGCGCGGGTCCTTCACCAGGTTGAGGTGCTTGCGGCGCCCCTCGACGGTGGAGAACAGGATGTCGTCGCCGTCCCGCTTCACCCAGACCACGGAGGACTGCGGGCTGCCGTCCGGCTGGAGCGTGGAGATCACGGCGAAGCTCTTGCCGTCGATCAGAGTCTTGGCCTGGTCGGAGAGATGTGCGGCCATCGGGACCTCGTTCTTCTCGTCAAACGGCGGTGGACAGATCGCCCGGTGGGCGGGGCCGGGCCCGGCGGGGGCCCGCACCGAACGGTAGCGACTCGGTCCCCCGGCAGCCCTTCTGAACACCCGTCACCCGTCGCTTATTCCCGAGCGGGTTCCCCCGATCCGGTGACGCCACCGCCCGATCCGCGACCGGACCGGCCCTCGACAGGCTTCCGGAAGGACCGGCGGCGCACCACCGGAACGGGCGGTGGGAACGTCAACGGCGTTCGTACACCAGGGCGGTGGCGATCGCGGCCAGCCCCTCGGCCCGACCGGTGAGACCCAGTCCGTCGGTGGTCGTGCCGGACACCGACACCGGCGCGCCGACCGCCGCGGCGAGCGCGGCCTGAGCCTCCTCGCGACGCTTGCCGATCTTCGGCCGAATACCGATCACCTGGATCGCCACGTTGCCGATCTCGAAGCCGGCCGCGCGGACCAGCCGCGCCGCCTCGCCGAGCAGCGTCACCCCGGACGCCCCGGCCCACTCGGGCCGGTCGGTGCCGAAGTGCGCGCCCAGGTCGCCGATCCCGGCGGCGGAGAACAGCGCGTCGCACGCCGCGTGCGCGGCCACGTCGGCGTCCGAGTGCCCGGCCAGGCCGTACTCGGCGCCCGGCCACTCCAGGCCGGCGACCCGGAGCGGGCGGCCGGCCTCGAAGGCGTGCACATCGGTGCCGATGCCGACCCGGGGAATCACCGGGGCGGCGCCGGCGGTCGGCTCAGTAGCCATCGGAGGCCCTCCTGCGGGCGAGCACGGCCTCGGCGAGCACGAGGTCCAGCGGGCGGGTCACCTTGAACGCCTCCTCGTGACCGGGCACCACGACCACCCGGCCGCCGTACCGCTCCACCAGGCCGGCGTCGTCGGTGACCGGCGGCAGCGCGCCCCCGGCCTCCTCGGCCAGCGCCTTGGCGTGCACCTCGGCCAGCGTCTCCCGGCGGAACCCCTGCGGGGTCTGGACCGCGCGCAGGGTGGACCGGTCGGGCGTGTCGAGCACCGGCTCGGGTCCGCCCGGCGCGGGCTCGACCCGCTTGACGGTGTCGGCCAGCGGCACCGCCGGCACCACCGCCTCCGCCCCGGCCCGGACGGCGGCCGCGACCGCGTCGACGACCTCGACCGGCACGAGCGGCCGGGCCGCGTCGTGCACCAGGACGATCCCGACCCCGGCGGGAATGGCGGCCAGGCCCAGCCGGACGGACTCCTGGCGGGTCTCCCCGCCGGCCACGACCCGGATGTCCTTGCCCTCCAGCCCGTGGCTGTCGAGCAGGGCGACCACCTCGGCCACCCCGTCGGCGGGCGCCGCGACCACGACCAGGCCGACCGCGCGGCTGCGGGTCAGCGCCCGGACGGCGTGCACCAGGAGCGGCACGCCGCCCAGGTCACGCAGGGCTTTCGGGGCACCGGGCCCCAGCCGCTCGCCGCGTCCCGCGGCGGGCACCACTGCTGCTGCGACTGCTGCTGTGGCGTTCAGGTTTCACTCCTTCGGAGAAGTGGGTATGGCCATGGCGTGCACGACGGGCGAGGACCCCTTCCGAAGCACCACCGTCCTCCGCCCGCGGAATCAGCAGAAACGGTCATGCAGACCCGAGGCCGGCCGGGCCGCCCGGGTGCGGGGCGTCGTCCGGACACGCCTCAGCGCCCGAAGTGCCACTGCACCACCCACCGGCCATCGGTCCGGTGAGCGGCGCGCCGGCATCGGGCGCTGTGAGCGTTGTGGAGCGGACGGCCGCTACGAGGCGAGCACCTCGTCGAGCAGCGTCTCCGCCTTGTCCTCGTTGGTGTTCTCCGCCAGCGCGAGCTCGCTGACGAGGATCTGGCGCGCCTTGGCGAGCATGCGCTTCTCTCCGGCCGAGAGACCGCGCTCACGCTCACGACGCCAGAGGTCGCGCACAACCTCGGCGACCTTGATAACGTCGCCCGAAGCGAGCTTCTCCAGGTTCGCCTTGTAGCGACGGGACCAGTTGGTCGGCTCTTCGGTGTACGGTGCGCGAAGCACCTCGAAGACCCGGTCCAGACCCTCCTGGCCGACTACGTCGCGCACGCCGACGAACTCCGCGTTCTCGGCGGGCACGCGGAGCGTCAGGTCTCCCTGCTGCACCTTCAGCACCAGGTAGGTCTTGTCCACACCTTTGATCTGGCGAATTTCGATGGCCTCGATCAGCGCAGCCCCGTGATGGGGGTAGACCACCGTGTCGCCAACCTTGAACGTCATGTGACAGGACCCCTTCCGTGGCTTTCCAGAATAACACGCTTTTCACCGCACCCGAAGGGCGTTTTCGCAGGTCAGGGCCGGTCTCGGGGCTTGACAAGCACCCCCATGACGTGCTGCGACCGGTGTTCGACGCGGGCTTCCCGCAGGTCGGAGGCGGTTCCGACGCTCACCGAAACCTGCCGCAACACTCTCGAAACCGTGATTGGATCTTGAGTTTTCACCGTTTATCGGGCCGTTTCCCGATCGTGATCCGATCTTGGTCCGTTGTTGACCTGAACACGTGGACGTGCGGCCGTACGGACGCCCCTGAACCTTCCGGGGCGCGACACGGGGACCACCCCGTGAGGACGGCATAAGCGAGGTCGATAATCTGAGACCGGATCCACCGACCGAGACCTGACCTACCGACACGTGACCTAGGGAGAAGCCGCCGCCGTGAGCCGCAGCCTTCGACGCGGCAGCATCGCCGCCATCGCCGCCCTCGCCATCGCCTCGTTGTCCTCCTGCGCCGCCGGCAACACGCCGGAGACCCTGGAGATCAAGCCCGACAACGCGGCCGCGACCCTGGGCGCCGACATCCGGCTGAACAACATCGTCGTGGTCACGGGGGACGAGTCCTCCGGCGAGCACACCGGCCCCGCCAATGTGACGGTGAACATCAGCAACACCGGCGCCGAGGCCCTGGAGCTGCAGTCCATCACCGTCGGGAGCGGCGCCACCGCCACCTTCGCGGACGACAAGGGCGCCCCGCTGAGCACCATCGTCGTCCCGCCCGGCGGCGCGGTGCTGCTCGGCGGTCAGGGCAACCCGTCCGCCAAGGTGGCCTCGGCCAGCCTGAGCGTGGGCGGCTACGTGAACACCGCGTTCGCGTTCAAGAACCACGAGAAGCTCGAGACGGAGGCCTCGGTCAGCCCGAACAAGGGCCTGTACCAGGGCTTCGGCCCGACCTCCGCCCCCGGGGCCGTGCCGCCCAAGAAGGCCGCCACCCCGACCGCCCCCGCCTCGGGCAGCCCGTCCGCCGCCCACCACTGAGGCACGGCGCCCGGCCGTACCCGGGCAGGGCAAGGGGAACGCCCCTCCGGCGAGTGCCGGAGGGGCGTTCCCCTTGCCCTGCGGGCGACGGCGCGCACGCCCTCGTCCCGGGGTCCTCCGGGCCGGTTTACGGCTCGAACTTGTAGCCGAGGCCACGGACCGTGACCAGGTAGCGCGGCGCGCCCGGGTCCGGCTCGATCTTCGCCCGCAGACGCTTGACGTGGACGTCCAGCGTCTTGGTGTCGCCGACGTAGTCCGCGCCCCAGACCCGGTCGATCAGCTGCATCCGGGTGAGCACCCGGCCGGCGTTGCGGAGCAGCATCTCCAGCAGGTCGAACTCCTTGAGCGGGAGGTCGACCTTGGCGCCGTCCACCGTCACCACGTGCCGGTCGACGTCCATCCGGACCGGACCGGCCTCCAGCGCGCCGGGGCCGCCGCCGTCGCCCGGGCCCTCGCTCTCGCCGCGGCGCCGCAGCACCGCGCGGATCCGGGCGACCAGCTCACGGGTGGAGTAGGGCTTGGTGACGTAGTCGTCCGCACCTATCTCCAGACCGACGACCTTGTCGATCTCGCTGTCCTTGGCGGTGACCATGATCACCGGCACGTTCGAGCGCACCCGGAGCTGGCGGCAGACCTCGGTACCGGGCAGCCCCGGCAGCATCAGATCGAGCAGGACGAGGTCGGCACCGTTCCGTTCGAACTGCTCCAGCGCGTCGGGGCCGGTGGCGGCGATGGCCACCTCGAAGCCCTCCTTGCGAAGCATGTACGACAGGGCGTCGCTGAACGACTCCTCGTCCTCTACCACCAGTACTCGGGTCACGATCAGGCCTCCGGGGCAAGCTGGGGGGTTGTTTCTGACAGGGGTTCCGCGGGCTTCCCCGTGTGGGGAAACTGGTCCACGGGGGCCTGCCCGGCGGGCAGGCGGAGGGTGAAAGTGGAGCCCTGGCCCTCGACGCTCCACACCGAGACCGTGCCGCCGTGCGAGGCGGCCACGTGCTTGACGATGGAGAGACCGAGGCCGGTGCCACCGGTCTGCCGGGAGCGCGCGGGGTCGACCCGGTAGAACCGTTCGAAGACCCGCTCGCGGTCCTTCTCGGAGATGCCGATGCCCTGGTCGGTCACCGAGATCTCGATCAGTTCGCCGTCGGCCTCGCCGAGCGCCGCCGCACTGGAGATCCGGCGGGTGGCGATCGCGACCCTGGTCCGCGGCGGACTGTAGTTGACGGCGTTCTCGACCAGGTTGCCGAGCGCGGCGGCGAGCTGGCCGCGGTTGCCGTGCAGGTAGAGGCCCGCGATGCCGCCCGCCGCGATCAGGATCTGCTTGGCGGCGGCCTGCTGGCGGCAGCGGTCGATCGCCTCGGCGATCAGCTCGTCCACCGCGACCGGTTCCGGGTCGACCATCAGCCGGTCGTCCTGGACCCGGGACAGGTCGATGATCTCCTGGACCAGGCTGGCCAGCCTGGTGGCCTCGATCTGCATCCGGCCGGCGAAGCGCTGCACCGCCTCGGGGTCGTCGGACGCGTCCGCGACCGCCTCGGAGAGCAGTGAGAGGGCGCCGACCGGGGTCTTGAGCTCGTGGCTGACGTTGGCGACGAAGTCGCGGCGGACGGCCTCCACCCGGCGGCGGTCGGTCTGGTCCTCGACCAGTACCAGGACCAGCCGGGAGCCCAGCGGGGCGACCCGGACCGAGACCGCGAGCGGCTCGGCGGCGCGGGCGGCGCCCGGGCGGGGCAGCTCCATCTCGGCCTGGCGGATCTCGCCGTCCCGGCGGGTGGCACGGGCCAGCGCGAGCAGCTGGTCCACCGCGACCGCACCGCCGCGCACCAGCCCCATGGCGTACGCCGCCGAGCTGGCCTTGACCACCTCGTCGCCCTCGCCCAGCACGATCGCGCAGGACCGCAGCACGGAGAGGACGGTGTCGACCCCCGGGGGGAGCGGGGGTTCCTGCGCGGGGCTGGGCCCCTGATTCCGGTTGGTGCCGCCGTACCTGCCCCTGGCCTGCTCGCGCTCGCTCCAACGGAAAGCGATCGAGGCCGTGAGGCCGACGCCGAGCCCGGCTATGGCGCAGGCAGCGGCGGCGGCCACGTTCACGTCCATACCGCCAGCCTAAGCGCACGGTGCGGCCACTCCCCCAGGGTCGGATCAAGGGATCGGCCGCACGTTGCCGAGAATTCACCTTCAGGTAGCTGCCGGTTCACCGTCCGGGTCGTGCGTGGTCGCCCGGACGGCCGAGAGTTGGCCGGGCAGCCCGTGTGGGGAAGGTGGCGGAGTAGAACAACCGTCCGCCACCCGAGGTGCGCGCGTACGATTCGCGCCACCAGCAGCGGTCACCCGTGCGCCGTACGGCGGTCGTACCGGATGACCGGTCGGCACCGCCACCGACACAGCTACTGAGGAGAGATCATGCGCGACGCGTACCACGAGGAACTCGACTCGATCGGCGACAGCCTGGTCGAGATGGCACGGCTGGTCGGCTCGGCCCTCGGGCGGGCCACCACCGCGCTCCTCGACGCGGACCTGGCCCTGGCGGAGAGCGTGATCGCCGCCGACGAGAAGGTCAACGACCTGCACCACGAGCTGGAGAACCGGGCGATCGACCTGCTCGCCCGCCAGCAGCCCGTCGCCACCGACCTGCGGATCGTCGTCACCTCCCTGCGGATGAGCGCCGACCTGGAGCGCTGCGGCGACCTCGCCCGCCACGTCGCCAAGGTCGCGCGGCTGCGCTACCCGGAGTCGGCGGTCCCGAGCGACCTGCACGCGACGGTCCTGGAGATGGGCCAGCTCGCCCAGCGACTGGTGGCCAAGGCCGGCCTGGTGATCGCCACCAAGAACGTCGACAAGGCGCTGGAGCTGGAGCAGGACGACGACGCGATCGACGCGCTGCACCGCGAGCTGTTCGCGCACCTGATCGACGAGCGCTGGCACCACGGGATCGAGACCGCCGTGGACGTCACCCTGGTCGGCCGCTACTACGAGCGGTTCGCCGACCACGCGGTCTCGGTGGCCAAGCGCGTCGTCTACCTGGTGACCGGTGAGCACGTGGACGAGTTCGTCGCCGCCTCGGAGGCGGCCGCCGGGGCCGAGTGACCCCGGTCGCGGGCGTCCCGCGCCGGGCAGCCCTCACCCCTGCGGGTGAGTAAACCCGGAGCGGGGGTGGTGGGGAAGCACGAATGCGTGGACTCCCCACCACTGCGCGCCCGTTGACGCTCCCTCCGGTCGGCGGCTTCACTCGATGCCGTAGGCACAGAAGTGTGCCCGTCAGAAGGAGGGGCCAGCGCGATGAAGGCAAACCCGACCCGACCGGCACCGGCACCCGACACCATCGAGTCACCCGCACCGAGGCTGTTGCCCGTCCTCGCGGCCGGGTGCGGCTGCAGCGCGGGCTGTGGTTGCGGCTGCCAGTCCGGCGGCCCCTGCCAGTGCGGCGGGGTCGACGGCGGCTGCTGCGGTCACTGAGCCGCACCGACCACCGAGGAGCTCCGGGGTGCACGGCTGCCGTGGGAGACGGCCGTGCACCCCGGCTTCCTCACCACCGGGGCGCCGGCGGGACCTGACGGCCGTCCGGGGCGGTCCGCGCCCCCGGACGGTCAGAACTTGACGTCGGTGCAGGAGTAGAAGGCGTTGCCGGTGTCCGCGATCTCCCAGACCGAGACGACCACGTGGTGGCCGGTCCGGCCGCTCGGCAGGGTCGCGGTGTGGCTGACCGTGCCGGGCACCTGGGCGCCGTTGTACGGGACGGTCAGGAACGGCGTCAGTTCCAGGTTGGCCCGGGTGACCTTCTGCGTGGCGTCGTAGCCGGCCTTGGTCAGGTAGTACTTGAAGTTGGTCGTCGCGTGCCGGGCGGTGAACTTCCAGGTGAAGGTCCGCTGCTGCCCCGCCGACACGGCCGTGGTCGGCCAGCCGCCGCCGCGCGGGTCGTCCAGCTCGGCGAACCGGCTGTTGCCGCCGGCACAGATGGCGCCGTCGGCCGGGCCTCTGCTCGGGAACCCCTTCGTCCCCTCGACGCTCTGCGGCTCCCACTGGATCGCGCCGCAGTTCTTGACCGTGCCGGCCCCGCAGAGCGCGGCGCGGCTGGGCGGGGTGGTGATGTAGCCGTGCGACTGCGCCGGCAGCGCGACCGCGACCGGCACCGCGAGCGCGGCGATCACGGCTCCGACGATATGACGTGTGCGCATGGTGCTCCTCCGTGGGGGTGGATGGAGAGTGCGCCGGACGCAGACGCGCGCGCGTGGGGGTGCGGCGGCCTACGGGGTGAGCCCTTGGCATGCCTGCGCCGGGGCGGTGCTCACACGGTAGGAGCAGCCACCCGGGCCGTCAATGGTCTGAACCACTTTCGCAGCACTCAACACCCCTGCACCCCAAGGGAGTTGAAAGCCCCTGGCGCCGATCCACCGGCGGACCGTACGCCAGAGGGCCCCGCCCCCGATCCCGGGGAACAGGGCCCTCACAGCCCTTCACGGGCCACCGGAGACGCTGCGGGCCTACTTCTTGCCCTGGTTCTTGACCGCCTCGATGGCGGCCGCGGCGGCGTCCGCGTCGAGGTAGCGGCCGCCCTTGACGGTCGGCTTGAAGTCGGCGTCGAGCTCGTAGACGAGCGGGATGCCGGTCGGGATGTTGAGGCCGGCGATGTCCTCGTCGGAGATGCCGTCGAGGTGCTTGACCAGCGCGCGCAGGCTGTTGCCGTGGGCGGTGACCAGGACGGTCTTGCCGGCGGCGAGGTCCGGGACGATGGCGTCGTACCAGTACGGGAGCATCCGGTCGACGACGTCCTTGAGGCACTCGGTGCGCGGACGCAGCTCGCTCGGGATGTCGGCGTAGCGGGCGTCACCGGCCTGCGAGTACTCGGCGCCGTCGGCCAGGACCGGCGGCGGGGTGTCGTACGAGCGGCGCCAGAGCTGGAACTGCTCCTCGCCGAACTCGGCCAGGGTCTGGGCCTTGTCCTTGCCCTGGAGGGCGCCGTAGTGCCGCTCGTTCAGGCGCCAGCTGCGGCTGACCGGGATCCAGTGGCGGTCGGCCTTGTCCAGGGCGATCTGGGAGGTGCGGATCGCGCGGCGCAGCAGCGAGGTGTGCAGCACGTCCGGGAGGTAGCCCTCGGCGGAGAGGAGCTCGCCGCCGCGGGCGGCCTCCTTCTCACCCTTCTCGTTGAGGTCGACGTCGACCCAACCGGTGAACAGGTTCTTCTGGTTCCACTGGCTCTCGCCGTGACGGAGCAGGATAAGTCGGTACGTCGTGTCAGCCATGGCCTCCAGCTTAGTGGAGCCCGGAAAAGCCCCTGGTCGCGGCCTCACCTGATGAGTAATGTGTGCACTGCAGTTGTGACACTTACCGATGTGCTGAGCGGTCCTGCCCGTCCTGCTCAGCGGACGCCGCCTGCCCGGGAGCCCCCACATGCCACACCTGTCCGTCCCCACCCGCGTCGCAAGAGCCGTGACCGAGGCGCTGAGCGGGCTGCCCCGCCAGTTCTGGTGGCTCTGGACGTCCACGCTCATCAACAAGCTGGGCGCCTTCGTCGTCACCTTCCTGGCCCTCTACCTGACGACCGAACGGGGCTACTCGGCGTCGTACGCGGGCCTGGTCGCCTCGCTCTTCGGGCTCGGCTCGGCGATCGCGTCGATCGGCGCAGGGGTGCTGACCGACCGGATAGGCCGGCGGCCGACGCTCGTCGCGGCGCAGCTCGGCACCGCGCTGTTCACCGCGGTGCTCGGCTTCGCCGACGGCCAGGTGGCCATCGCGGTGGTCGCCTTCCTGGTCGGCCTCTGCAACAACGCGACCCGGCCCGCCACCTCCGCGATCATCGCGGACATCGTGCCCGCCGAGGACCGGGTCCGCGCCTACGCCCTGAACTACTGGGCGATCAACATCGGCTTCGGCCTCTCGGCGGCGGCGGCCGGTCTGATCGCCACGCACGGCTACCTCACGCTCTTCGTGCTGGACGCGATCTCCACGCTGATCTGCGCGGTGGTCATCTTCGTCCGGATCCCCGAGACCCGGCCGGACACGCCCGCCGCGCAGGCGGGCAAGCCCGCGATCGGCCTCGGCACGGTGTTCCGGGACGGCCGCTTCATGGCGGTGGTCGGGCTCAACCTGCTGCTCGCCCTGGTCGCCCAGCAGGGCTCGACCATGCTCGCCGTGGACATGGGACGGGCCGGCATCACCGCCACCCAGTACGGCCTGGTGATCGGCCTCAACGGGCTGCTCATCGTGGTGCTCCAGATCCCGCTCACCCGGTGGATGGAGGGCCGCGACCGGACCGCCCTGCTGATCGCCAGTGCGCTGTTCATCGGCTGGGGGTTCGGGCTGACCGCGCTGGCCGGGTCCTCGGCGTGGTTCTACGCCTTCACCGTGGCGGTCTGGACGATCGGCGAGATCCTGAACGCGCCGACCATGATGGGGCTGGTCGCCGAGCTCTCGCCGGCCGAGGCCCGCGGGCGCTACCAGGGCGTCTACTCGCTCTCCTGGTCGCTCGCCTCGTTCCTCGCGCCGGCGGTCGGCGGCGTGCTGCTGGAGCGGGCCGGCAGCGGGGCACTGTGGGGTGCCTGCGCGGCCTGCGGGACGGTCGCGGCGGCCGGGTACGTGCTGCTCGGACGGCGGACGGGCGCGGCGGCGGCGGCTCCGGCGGTGACCGTTCCGGTGGTGACGGCGACCCCGGCCGCGGTGACCGGGGCCGGCACCGAGCCCGAGGTGGTGGCGTCCGGGCGTGCGGCGTCCGGGGCGCTCCGGAAGGCGGACGCCGCACCGGAGCAGGCTCCGACGGGCTGCTGAGCCGGGCCGCTACCCGGCGGCGGGTCCGCCGCCGGGAGCCGGCTCCGCGGCCGGACCGTCAGGAGCCGGGCCCTCGGGGGCCGGACCGGCGAGGTGGGCGAAGGCCGCCAGGTTGCGCGTGGACTCCCCCCGCTTGGTGCGCCACTCCCACTCCCGACGGATCGCGGTCGCGAAGCCCAGCTCCAGCAGCGTGTTGAAGGGCTCGTCGGCGTTCTCCAGCACCGTGCCGAGCAGCCGGTCCACCGTGTCCGGGGTCAGCGCCTCCAGCGGCAGCCGGCCGGCCAGGTAGACGTCGCCCAGCGCGTCGACCGCGTAGGCGACGCCGTACAGGCGGGTGTTCCGCTCCAGCAGCCAGCGGTAGACCGCCTCGTGGTTCTCGTCGGGGCGCCGGACCACGAAGGCGTTCACCGAGAGGGTGTGGTCGCCGACCCGCAGGGCGCAGGTGGTGCTGAGCTTCCGGTTGCCCGGAAGGGTCGCCACCAGCGTGTGGGGATCGGTGGGGGCCGGCTCCCAGGCCACCCCGGCCTCGTCCAGGGCGGCGCGCAGGAGGGTCAGGGCCTCGTCCTTGGTGCGGATTGCCATGAGGGTGACGTTACTCGGCGGTACGGCCGGGCGCAGCAGCACGCCGGCCGGAGTTCCCCGCCGCGCCGCGACCGGACGCGGGCGGCCGGGGTGGGCAGCCCGCCCGGGCAGCCCGGGGCGCGTGGGCCTCCGCAGCCGGCGCCTCCCGCGGTAGCCGGTAGCCGGTGCCCGCGGACCGGCCGGTCGCCGACGCCTTCAGGCCAGCCGCAGCCGGGAGCCCGTGAGCCGCCCGGCCGGGCGGGCCAGGCTGCCGGCGTACACCTCGGCGGTGGTCGCGGCGGCGCTGTCCCAGCCGAACCCGGCCGCGTGCCGGGCCGCCGCGTCCCCCTGCCGGGCCACCAGGCCCGGGTCGGTGACGTACGGCTCCAGCGCGTGCGACCAGGCCCGCGGGTCGTGGCCGTGGACCAGGGTGCCCGTCACGCCGTCCCGCACCGCGACCGGCAGACCGCCCACCGAGGCCGCCACCACCGGCGTGCCACAGGCCTGCGCCTCCAGCGCGACCAGCCCGAACGACTCGCTGTACGAGGGCATCACCAGCGCGGTCGCCGCCCGGTACCACTCGGCGAGCAGTTCCTGTCCCACCGGCGGGTGGAAACGCACCACGTCGCAGATGCCCAGCTGGGCGGCGAGCTTGTGCAGGCTCTCCGGCTTGGCCAGCCCGGTTCCGGACGGGCCGCCGACCACCGGCACCACCAGCCGCTCGCGCAGCTCCGGCCGCCGCTCCAGCAGCGCCGCCACGGCGCGCAGCAGCACGTCGGGCGCCTTCAGCGGTTGGATCCGGCCGGCGAAGAGCAGCACGGCGGCGTCCGCCGGCAGACCGAGCCGGGCCCGGGCCGCCCGCCGGGCGACCACGCCGTCCAGCGCGTCCGACGGGCCGGGGGCACCCACCGCGTTCGGACCGGCCGCCCGGCCCGGGCGGAAGACGTCCAGGTTGACGCCGGGGTGGACCACGGCCAGCTGGTCCGGCCGGGCCGCGTAGAACCGGGCCAGCTCGGCGGCCTCCTCCGTGGTGTTGGCGATCAGCCGGTCGGCCGCCTCCACCACCTGGGTCTCGCCGATCACCCGGGCCGCCGGCTCGGGGGTGTCCCCCTCGGCCAGCGCGGCGTTCTTCACCTTGGCCATGGTGTGCATGGTGTGCACCAGCGGCACGCCCCAGCGCTGGGCGGCGAGCCAGCCGACCTGCCCGGAGAGCCAGTAGTGCGAGTGCACGAGGTCGTAGTGACCGGGGCGGTGTCCGGCCTCGGTGCGGAGCACGCCGTGGGTGAAGGCGCAGAGCTGGGCCGGCAGGTCCTCCTTCACCAGCCCCTCGTACGGACCGGCCGTGACGTGCCGGACCAGCACCCCGGGGGCCAGCTCGACGGTCGGCGCGTCGTCCGAGCAGATCGACCGGGTGAAGACCTCGACCTCGATGTTGAGCTCGGCGAGACGCTTGGCCAGCTCCACGATGTAGACGTTCATGCCGCCCGCGTCACCGGTGCCGGGCTGGTGCAGCGGCGACGTGTGGACGCTGAGCATGGCTATCCGGCGCGGCCGACGCTGCCGGCCCTGGACGAGCGACTGGAGCCGGCCGCGCGCGGGCGGGGCCGGCTGGGCACGGCGAACCGAACGGACGGGGTGCTGGATCACCTGGCTGAAGCCTCCTCTGTGCTGCCCGTCTCTGCAGCCTGCTTGCCTGCTTGCCTGCTGTCCGGCGTGTGTGCTTCCGCGCACGCCGCACCGCCGCGACACCTGCTGCGGCGCGGCTGCGTGCCGGCCCCGTCCGGACACACATCACCACCAGTGTGCCAACCACGTGGTCACCGACCGGCATTCCCGTCTCGCTGCACGAGATGGCCGACAGGACGACGGGCGCACCGGAGCGGCCCGCGGGGGCGGGCGGCCCGGGGTGCGCCGGGCGGCCCGGCCGCGGCCCCGGGCCCGAGCCCCCGGGCCCGCCCGGACGGGCCACGTACGCTGTGGGGCATGGCCGCCTCCTCCTTCGACTCCGTCACCGCGCCCGCCCGCGCACGGGCGGGGCGGCCGGTGGGCACCGTGACGCGCGGCACCACCAACACCAACCGGCTGCGGCGGATGGACCGCTGGATCGCCCACGCCCTCGGGCCCGCGCTGCGCTCCGCCGGCCGCCCGCCGGTGACCGTGGACCTCGGGTACGGGGCGGCGCCCTGGACGGCGGTCGAACTGTCCGGACGGCTGCGCGCCGTCCGGCCGGACGTCCGGGTGATCGGGATCGAGATCGAACCGGACCGGGTGGCCGCCGCCCTTCCGTACGCGGAGCCGCCGCTGCTGACGTTCCGCCGCGGCGGTTTCGAGGTGCCGCTGGACGGCGGCGAACCGGCCCTGCTGATCCGGGCCGCCAACGTGCTGCGCCAGTACGACGAGTCGGCGGTGGCCGGGGTCTGGGAGCGGTTGTGCGCCCGGCTGACGCCGGACGGGCTGCTGGTGGAGGGGACGTGCGACGAGATCGGCCGCCGGCACGTCTGGGTGGCACTCGGCCCGGAGGGGCCCCGCACGGTGACCTTCGCGGCCCGGCTGGGCGGCCTCGGCCAGCCGTCCGACCTGGCCGAACGGCTGCCGAAGGCGCTGATCCACCACAACGTGCCGGGCCGCCCGGTGCACGCCTTCCTCCGGGACTTCGACCGCGCCTGGGCGGCCGCCGCGCCGTACGGGGCGTTCGGCGCGCGGCAGCGGTGGGCGGCCGCCTGCACCGCGCTGGCGGGCGGCTGGCCGCTGGTGGACGCGCGCGGGCGGTGGCGGCAGGGCGAGGTCACGCTGCCCTGGGCGGCGCTGGCGCCGTAGCGCGCCCACCGGGGCCGCCTTCCGGGGAGTCGCCCCGGGAGTCCGCCCGGGCGGGCCCGGCGGAGGGGCGCGGCGGAGCGGGCCCGGCGGAGGGAGTTCGCCGGGGCGGTTCACCGGAGAGGGCCCGTCGGGGCCGGGCGGCGGTGAGCGAGTCGGCGGATTCACTCGAACGAGTTATCGAATATCTCTGGCGTGTTGACGTCCCGTCACGCCACCATGGGGGCACCCGGGCGGGACCTCACTCCCTCCCCGTCGACCCCAGCTCCCGTCCGACGCCCTCGAACACCTCGTACGTCTCCCTCCCGAACAGCACGAACCGCGCCTCCTCCAGTCCGCCGCCGAACCCCGGGTCCGCCGTCACCTCCGCGACGGTGCCGAGCGCGATCCTGGCCGCGTCCGCCGGCGGCCACCCGTACACCCCGGCCGACACGGCCGGGAAGGCCACCGTGCGCGCGCCGAGCTCCACCGCCACCCGGAGCGACTCGCGGTAGCAGGAGGCCAGCAGCTCCGCCCGCTCCCCGTACTCCTCCACGAGATAGACCGGCCCCACGGTGTGGATCACCCAGCGGGCCGGCAGGTCACCGGCCGTCGTCGCCACCGCCTGCCCGGTGCGCAGCCCCCGGCCGTACTGCGAGGCCCGCAGCCTGCGGCACTCCTCCAGGATCTGCGGTCCGCCCTTGCGGTGGATCGCGCCGTCCACGCCACCGCCGCCCAGCAGAGAGGAGTTGGCGGCGTTCACCACCGCGTCCACCTGCTGTTCCGTGATGTCACCCTCGACCAGGGTGATGCGCGTCACCATGCCGTCCCCTTTCTCCGGCCCGTCCCCACACCGCCGGTACGGGCCTCCGCCGATGTACCCGCTCCCATCCAACACACCGCCACCGGCGTGGCGATAGCCACAACGGCGCCGGTCGGCCAGAGAAATCCCCGGAGATCACGTTATGGTCGCGAGAAGTTCCCCGCCGCGGGGTGCCAAGCGGGCACTGCGGACGGACGCCGGCCGTTACGCATTCGGGGAAAAGGAGGATCAGCCGATGCCCGCAACGGGAGACGGGCGGGCACCTGGTGCCGCGGACCTGCCGGGCGCCCTGGACAGCGCCCACGCGAGGTGTGCCCGCGACCGGTCCGCCCACGCCGAGCAGTCGGCCGGCCCGCTCACGGCGACCGCGCCGATACCTCACCCCCGGTCCGACGGCGGCGCCTCCACCGCACGGGCCGGATCCTCCCCCGCCGGAGCCACCACCCGGATCCCCACCGGAGCGGCCACCCGGGTCCCGACCGCGCCCGACGGCGGCAGGGGTGCCCGACGCACCGCCGGAACGGCCCCCGGGAAGCCCCCCTCGCCGGTCCGCTCCCCCGTCGCACCGGCCGCCGCCCCGCTCAAGCTGCTGGTCATCGAGGACGACGCCTCCGACGCCGAACTGCTCAGGGCAGCGGTCGCCGACAGCGGTGCCCCCATCGAGATCCACTGGGCCCGTGGCCTCGACCAGGCCGCCGAACTGCTCGCCCCCGCCCCGTCCGGCAGCCGGCGCAGCCGACCGCGCGGCAACGACTTCAGCTGCGTCCTGCTCGACCTCGACGCCCCCGCCGACCTGCCCCACCCCTCGGACCCGTCCGACGGTCTGGAGGGCCTGCACGAACTGCTCCGCCGGGCCCCGCACACCGCCGTCGTGGTGCTCACCGACGCCGCCGGCGCGGAGCTGGGCGCGGCGGCCGTGGCCGCCGGCGCCCAGGACTTCCTGATCAAGAACGAGACGAACGGCCCGCTGCTGGCCCGGGCCCTGCGGTACGCGGTCGAGCGCAAGCGCGCCGACGAGTCCCAGCGCCGCCTGGTCGAGGCCGAACTGCGCGGCCAGGAGAACGCCCGCCTCCAGCGCCACCTGCTGCCCACCCCGCTGCTGGACGGCGCCAACCTCTCCTTCACCCGGCGCTACCGCCCCGGCCGCCGCCGAGCCCTGCTCGGCGGCGACTTCTACGACGCGGTGCGCACCGACGACGGCGCCGTCCACGTGGTGATCGGCGACGTCTGCGGCCACGGGCCCGACGAGGCCGCCCTCGGGGTGGCGCTCCGGATAGCGTGGCGCACCCTGGTCTTCGCCGGGCTCACCGGCGAGGCCCTGCTCAGCACGCTCCAGCACGTGCTGGAGCACGAGCGCCGCAGCGACGAGATCTTCGCGACGCTCTGCATGCTGGTCATCGAACCCGGCGACCCCGGGACCCCCGGCGCCGCCGAGGGCGCCAGGCTCTACCTCGCCGGCCACCCCGCGCCGCTGCTGCTCGGCGCGGACCACACGCCGCTCACCCTGCCGTCCGACCACGCCGGCCCCGCCCTCGGTCTGCTCCCCTGCCACGACGGCCAGGCCGTCTGGCCGTCGCACCGGTTCGAGCTCCCCTCCGGCTGGCGGCTGATGCTCTACACGGACGGACTGATCGAGGGCCGCGTCGGCGCCGGATCCCGCCGCCTCGGCCAGGACGGACTGGCCGACCTGGTCGGCGACCACCAGTCCGCCGGGCTGACCAGGGGCCGGCTGGTCGACAGCGCGATCGCCGAGGTCGAGGAGCTGAACGGCGGCGCGTTGACGGACGACGTCGCGGTGCTGCTGCTGGAACGCAACCCGGTGCAGCTGATCCTGGGCTGAGGCGCGCGCCCGCCGTGCACGGACACCCGGACGACGACGAGCCCCGGCCCCCGCGGGTGGACCCGCGGGGGCCGGGGCTCGGACACTCCGTGCCGGGCGGCTACCAGGGCCCGTAGGGCCCCATGTTGCGCCGGTCGCCCCGGTCGCCACGGTCGGTCAGCGCCCGGATCGCCGGGCGGACGTCCACCACGTAGACGATCGCCGCGACCAGGCCCGCCAGGGTGAGGAAGCTGGTCAGGAAGTCCGCCCCGAAGAGCAGGTCCAGCCCGAACGCGATGCCGAGGACGGCCAGCCAGAACCCCTTGGTCTTCTTGTCCGCCGCCCGGTAGGAGTCCTCCGGACGGGTCGCCGCGTCGATCAACGCGTACAGCTTGTAGCCCAGGATGGCGACGGCCAGCCACCAGAACGGATTCAGGTAGTCCAAGACCAGGATCTGGCCCACTCCGGCCATCACGGCCTCCTCTGCATCTCGACTGCGGCACCCCTGCCGCCCATCCTGGCACGGTGAGCCACCCGCCAGGGGGTCAACGTCCCCGCATCACCGGGGCGCGCCCCGACCCGGCCCGCCACTGCTCCCGCTCCGCCCTACTCCGCGGACTTACGGGCGCGGCCGCTCTTCCTGGGGGCGGGCACGTCCTCCTCGACGAGCTCGGCCTCGATCGGCTCGACGTCGATCGGCTCGACGGCCGCCGTCCCGGCCTCGACGGTCGCGTCACCGTCGGCGTCGGTCCGGCCGCGGTCGACCACGACCTTGCCGCGCTCGGCCAGCTCGTCGTAGGTCTCCTTGGCCTTCACCGCCAACTCGACGGCGCGGCCCACCTGCTGGAGCGCGAACGTCTGGGCCTTCTCCTGCAGCACCTTGAGGTCGGAGGGCAGGGTGGTGACCGAGCCGGTGACCTTGGCCTGGGCCTCGACCAGCCGGGCCTGGGCCTCGGCCAGCCTGGCGGTGGCCTTCTCCTGCGCGCCCCTGGGGTCCGCCGCGAGTGCCTCCACCTTGCCCGGCACTTCGCGGAGCTTCTCGTAGGCGAGGTCCCCGGCGCCGGCGAGGGCGTAGAGCGGGGTCGGGTCGGTCAGGGTCTTCTTGATGTCGTCCGTGATCGGCATGGCCGGTCCTCCCGTGGTGTTCAGGGCGTCTTGCCCTCGTCCTCGTCCGTACGCTCGTCCGTACGCTCGTCCGCACCGGGTCGCCCGTCGGCGGCGTTCTCCTTGAGAAAGGCGTCGTAGACCGCGAGCAGCGCCTGCTTCTGCTGCTCGCTGATCAGTGGATCGGCCAGGATCGAGGCCCGCAGCTCCAGCCCCTCACCGCGCCGCTCCTCCAGGATCCCGGCCTGGACGTAGAGCGTCTCCGCCGAGATCCGCAGCGCCTTGGCGATCTGCTGCAGGATCTCCGCGCTCGGCTTGCGCAACCCTCGCTCGATCTGGCTGAGGTACGGATTGGACACGCCGGCGACCTCCGCCAACTGCCGCAGCGAGTACTGCGCGTTCCGCCGCTGCTCGCGGATGTACTCGCCCAGCGAGCCGACGTTCAGTGAGGCCATGCGACCACCCTGCCCCACCCTGCTTGCAAATGCAAGCGAAGTGCTAGCACCAGCAAACGCGCGGTTCCGCCCCGCCGGCGACGACCGGACACCCGGCCGGGCTCCTCGGTGACCCAGCCGCCGAGGAGCCGCCGGTCAGGTCCGGCAGGTCAGGCCGGGAGGCGGACGGGCATCAGGATCGAGAAGGTCCCGGGGTGGCCGGGGGTCCGGATGGCGAGCGGCGCCACGGGGCCGCCGAGTTCGAGGACGAGCTGACCGGGACCGGCGTCCGGGAGGGCCTCCAGGAGGAAGTCCCGGTTGACCGCCACCCGGACGGACTCCGGGACCCGCTCCGCGTCGGGGGCCGCGACGGTGAGCCGGCCGTCGGCGTCGAGCGTGAGAACGGCGACCTCGCAGTCGGCGCCGTGCGGGCCGGACGGCAGGCTGCCGGTGGCCGCGGACCGGACGGCGTCACGGAGTTCGGCGGCGGACAGGTCCACCCGGTGGACGGGGTCGAGTCGGGCCAGCGCACGGTAGTCGGGGTAGTCGTGGCCGAGGGTGGCCCCCTCGATGCGGTGGCCCCCGGTCTCGACCCGGACGGAGCCGTCGCCGAGCGCCAGTTCCGCCCGCTCGGCACCCGAGCCCAGCAGCGCGCGGACGGCGTCGACCAGGGCGGTGGGGACGATCACGGCGACGGACGCACCGGCGGCGGCAGGGACGTCGGGGGCATCGGGGGCTGCGGGGGCTGCGGGGGCGGCCGGGGCGTCGGCCACCCGGTCGGCGGTCACGGGCAGTTCGGCGAGCGCCATCCGGTAACGGTCGGTGGCGACCAGCCGCAGCAGGCCGCCGTCCAGGTCGAACAGCACGCCCGCCAGGACCGGAAGTTCGGGGTCACTGCCCACAGCGAAGCGGACCGCGTCCAGGGCGTCGGCCAGCTCCCGGGCGGGAACGGTGAAGCGGTGCTCGATCGTGGTGACGGTCATGGGACTCTCCCTCTGGTCGATCAGTCGGCGGATCAGGGAGAGCTCCCGGCGGGCGTCGGCGAGGCCGTCCTCCAGCCGGCCGAGGTGCGCGTCGAGCACCCGGTGGGCGACTGCGGCGCCCGGGGCCGCGCCGAGGACGGCCCGGATGTCGGCCAGCGGCAGGCCCACCCGTCGGAGCCGGGCGAGCAGCCGGGCGTCGGCGAGCTGTCCGGGCGCGTACCAGCGGTAGCCGGTCCGGGGATCGACCCAGGCCGGGGCGAGCACGACGGCGCCGTCGTAGAAGCGCAGCGCGCTCACGCTCAGGCCGCTGTCACGGGCCAGCTCACCGATGCTTCGCAGGTCGCTCTCCATGTCGGGGACTCTGGGGGCTCGACCAGGTCGAGGGTCAAGTCGCGGGGGTGGGCAACGCGGCCGGAGGCGTTCCTCCGCTCGCACGTCCGAGGTCCGACGATACCGATGCGGCACTCGACGAACCGGCCTCGAACCCCGCCCCGAGGAGGACAGGATCTGACCTAGTTGGCCGATACCTTCAGTACTACCGAAGCGGGAACACCCCACCGACGAGAGGCCTGCCGACCATGCCCACCCTGGTGAACGCCGAGACCGACGAGCGCAACGCCCTCCTCTCCTTCGTCGCCGCGCAGCGCGGCGGCCTGCGCCGGGCCGTCCTCGGACTGACCGAGGAGCAGGCCGCCACCCGGCCGAGCGCCAGCGCCCTCTCGCTGGCCGAGCTGGTCAAGCACGCGGCGATCTGCGAGCGCGAGTGGGTGGTCGGCATCCTGCTGGACCGCGCGGAGGGTCGGCACGACTACCGGGAGAGCTCCTTCGCGCTGACCGAGGGCGAGACCCTGGCCGACTGGCTGGAGCGGTACGCGGAGGTGGCCGCGGAGACCGAGCGGATCATCGAGGAGCTGCCGAACCTGGAGGTGGACGCGCCGCTGCCGGAGGCGCCGTGGTTCCCGGCCGGCTCGCGGCGCACCGCGCGCTGGGTGCTGCTGCACCTGATCGAGGAGACGGCGCGGCACGCCGGGCACGCCGACATCATCCGCGAGTCACTGGACGGCCGGACCGCTTTCGAGCTGGTCGGCGAGGAGCTGGCGCAGGTCGACTGACGACCTCCACCCGACCGCGACGGCCCGGCCCGGACACTCCGGGCGAGGGCCGTCGCGCCATTGGTTGAACTTTGAACGAAACGGGTCTATGGTGGAGCCATCAAGTTGAAGCCTAAACAACTGGCTTCGAACCCGAGGAGGAGCCATGGGCCTGTTCAACCGCAACAAGACCGCCACCACCGCGACCACCGGCACCGCGACCGCCGTCGTCGACGCACCCACCGGGCCGGACCTCGGCCACCTCAGCGGCGACTGGGCGATCGACACCACCCACAGCGAGATCGGCTTCTCCGTCCGCCACGCGATGGTCACCAACGTCAAGGGCCGCTTCACCGAGTACGACGGCAAGCTGCACCTGGACGGCACCACGCCGGTCAACTCCAGCGCCGAGCTGGTGATCAAGGTCGCGAGCATCGACACCAACCAGACCCAGCGCGACGAGCACCTCCGCACCGGCGACTTCTTCGCCGCCGAGACCTACCCCGAGATGCGCTTCCGCAGCACCTCCGCCGAGCGGGTGCGCAACGACACCTACCGGATGACCGGCGAGCTCACGATCAAGGACACCACCCGCCCGATCGTCCTGGACCTGGACTTCACCGGCACCGCCACCGACGCCTACGGCGCCGAGCGGGTCGGCTTCGAGGGCTCGGCCGTCCTCGACCGCACCGACTGGGGCCTGACCTACAACGCCGCGCTGGAGACCGGCGGCGTGCTGATCGGCGAGAAGGTCAAGCTCAGCTTCGACATCTCCGCAGTGAAGGCGGCCTGACCCGGCCGACCTCGGCCACGGGCCCTGTGCCCCGCATGCCGCGGGCGCGCCCTTCGGCTCCCCCGGCCGACCGCGCGCCCGCATCCGCCTCACCCCTGCCGACCCCCGAGCGGCAGGGGCGAGGTCGTACTCGGCCACAACAACAGCCGCTTACGGCGTGATTCCTGTCGGGCGCCCGGTTCGCACACGGATTTGACGGCCGGATCCGGCCACGCCGAGGCCCCGCCCGAGTCCGGCCCACCCCGCCCGCCGCACCCTGCCGCCCGGCTCGGGTCCGCTCGGCGCTCAGACGGCCAGCAGCGCGCCGTCCGCCGCGGGCAGCCAGCTGCCCGCCGGCCGACGCAACCACTGTTCACGCGCGCCGAGTTCGACCGCAGCCGCACGCAACGCGACCAGCCCGGGGTGCCGCAGGTCCGGGCGGTGCACCAGGCTCACCAGACTGAGCGGCACCGGATCCACCAGCGGCACGTTCACCGCTCCCGGGATCAACGGGCCGCCGACGGTGGTCAGCATCGGATCGCCGTGCCGGGCGAGGTAGCGGGCTGTCTCGTCCACGCCGACCGGCGGGACGTACGGCGCGGCCGGGGTCAGGCCGTGCTCGCGCAGCAGCCGGACTCCGAGATCGGCCCACTCGGTGGTGGCCGGGTTGCCCGCGCACACGTCCACCGGGTGCCCGGCCAGGTCGGCGAGACGCAGCGCCGGCCGGCCGGCGAGTACGTGCCCGGCCTTCATCATCACCGACACCCGCTCCAACCGGACCGGCACCTGCGCGAGTTGGGCCCGCACCCCGGCCGGCAGGCCGGCGAACCGGCCGAACGAGACGTCCAGCCGGTGGGCGAGCAGCTCGGCCGAGGCCGCCGCGAGACCACCGTGGAAGCGTGCCAGGAGTTCGCCGTCCGGCCGGGCCGCGCGGGCCCGTTCGAGCAACCGGCCGCCGGTGAGGTCGGGTCCGGTGACGTCGCTGTTGAGGTCGAGCAGCAGCGGGCGGTGGGCGGCACCGCTCAGGATCTCGTCGTGCAGGGCCAGCAGACGGCGCGCCCGGGGCAGCAACCCGAGCCCGGCCGGGGTGAGTTCGACGCTCCGCGTGGTCCGGGTGAACAGCGCGTCGCCGAGCAGCCGCTCCAGCGCGCGCACATCCCGGCTGAGCGCCTGCTGGGCCACGTGCAGGCGCTCGGCGGCCCGGCCGAAGTGCAGCGTCTCGGCGGTCGCCACGAAGCCTCGGAGCAGGCGGGGGTGCAGGTCACGGGACATGGCGGCAGGCTAGCAACGAGGTCGGGCCGGGTCGATCGACAGCATTCTGTTGTCAGTGCGGCGAAACAGGTGTTGGACCACGACCGGTCGCCGGACCGAGGCTGGGTCCCTCCCCCCTCCTCTCCCCGCGGAGTCCCATGCTCGCCTCGTACCGCCGGCTGTTCACCCGGCCCGGCACCGCCGCGTTCACCCTCGCCGGGCTGCTCGGCCGGCTCTCGATGTCGATGACCGGCGTCTCCCTCGTGGTGCTGCTCGCCGACCGGCGCGGTTCGTACGCGCTGGCGGGCACCGTCGCGGCGGCCGGGCTGGCCACCGGGGCGATCGGCATGCCGCTGCTCGGACGGCTGGTCGACCGGTACGGGCAGTCACGGGTGGCGGTGCCGGCCGCCCTGTACAACGCGCTGCCGTTCACCGGACTGCTGCTGCTCGTCCGGTTCGAAGCGCCCGACTGGACGCTCTACGCGTGCTGGGCGGCCTGCGCGGCCGCACCCAATCTGGGCGGCATGGCGCGGGCCCGCTGGGCACACCTGTACCGGGACGACCCGGCCGCACGGCATCTGGCCAACTCCTTCGAACAGGCGCTGGACGAGCTCTGCTTCATGGCCGGACCGGTGCTCGGCATGGTGCTCTGCACCGCGTTCGCGCCGGAGGCCGGGATGCTGACCGCCGGAGCGTTCGGCACCGGCGGCGCCCTGCTCTTCGCGGCCCAGCGGCGCACCGAACCGCCCCTGGCGGAGCGGGCGGCGGGCGAGCGGCACGGCTCGCCGCTCCGGGCGCCGGGGCTGCGGGTGCTGGTGCTGACCTTCCTCGCCACGGGCGTGATCTTCGGCTCGCTGGAACTGACCACCGTCGCGTACGCCGACGCCCTGGGCCGACGGCCGGTGGCCGGGGTGCTGCTGGGGCTGGTGGCCGCCGGGTCCTGCGTGGCCGGGCTGGCGTTCGGGACCCTCCGCCCGCGCCGGGCACCGGGTGTCCGCTTTCTGTGGGGCGTCGCCGCGATGGCCGGACTGCTGCTCCTGCCGCTGGCCGCGGGGCTCGGCGGGGCCGGGCTCGCACTGCTCGGGGCGGCGCTCTTCGTCGCCGGGACGGGTACCGCGCCGACCATGGTCACCGGGATGACCCTCATCCAGGAGCTGCTGCCGCAGAGGCAGTTGAACGAGGCGATGGCGATCGCGGTGTCCGGGATCCTGGTCGGGATCTCGGCCGGCTCCTCGCTGGCGGGCGTGGTCGCGGAGCAGGCCGGACCGGGGGCCGGCTTCTGGCTCCCGGCCGGGGCCGCCTCACTCGCCCTGCTGATCGCCCTGGCCGGGCGGCGCCACCTGGGGGTGGCGGGGGTGGCGGCGCCTGCGGACGCCGCTCCGGAGACCGCAGCGGTGACGGCCCCGGAAGCGTCGGAAGCGCCGACGGCCTCGGGGAAGTCGGGGGCTTCGAGGGCTTCGAGGGCTTCGGACGAAACTGCCGCGCGTTCCGTCAGTGGCGCGTACTAACGTTCGAATCATGACAACGGAGAGCGCCGTCCGGTACGTCCGTGGCGATGCCACGGCTCCCCGGGACCAGGGCGTGAAGGTCATCGCGCACGTGTGCAACGACCTGGGCGGCTGGGGAAGGGGGTTCGTCCTGGCGCTCTCGCGCCGGTGGCCGGAGCCGGAGCGGGCCTTCCGCCGCTGGCACCGGGAGCGCGCGGGGAACGACTTCGGCCTGGGCGCCGTGCAGTTCGTCCGGGTCGACGAGTCCCTCTGGGTGGCCAACATGGTGGGACAGCACGGCATCCGCACGGCCCGCTCGACCGCGGTGCCGGTGCGGTACGAGGCGATCGACACGGCGCTGACCGCGCTCGGCGGGCACGCGGCCGGGCTGGGGGCATCGGTCCACATGCCGCGGATCGGGTGCGGGCCGGCCGGCGGCCGGTGGGAGCTGGTGGAGCCGCTGGTGACGGCCCGCCTGACGGACCGGGGGATACCGGTGACGGTCTACGACCGCGACTGACCGGTGGCGGCGTCCGCCCCGGCCGGACGGTCCCCGACCTCGGTCCGGTGCACCCGGGCCGGCCAGGTGTACTCGTACTCGGGCAGCCGGTAGCCGCCGGGGAAGACACCCTCGCCGGTCGCCGTGCGCCGACCCCCGGCGCGCTCGTAGAACGCGACCGCCCGCGTGTTGGCGGTCAGCACCTCCAGGTAGAGGTCGG
Source organism: Kitasatospora sp. NPDC127035 (assembly GCF_042726075.1). Lineage (NCBI taxonomy): Bacteria > Bacillati > Actinomycetota > Actinomycetes > Kitasatosporales > Streptomycetaceae > Kitasatospora > Kitasatospora sp. NPDC127035. Next base: position 101,526 of record NZ_JBHXDN010000001.1, read on the forward strand.
CGCCCGGGTGGCGGGTGGCGACGTGGGCGAGCGCCGCGTCCATCAGCTCGCGGCCGATGCCGCCGCCGGTGAGCCCGGGGCGGACGTGCAGGTTGTCGAGCAGCACCCGGCCGTCCGGCTGGGGGACGAGGTAGGCGAACCCGACGACCACGTCGGCCCGTTCGGCGACCAGCAGCTCGGGGGTGACCTCCGGATCGCCGTAGTCGACGGTGAGCCGCAGCGCCCAGATCTCGCGCCGTTCGGCGGCCAGCCCGTCACCGAGCGCCGGCGCCGGGACGATACCGGCGTAGGCGGTCCGCCAGCTGGCGGCGTGCAGCCCGGCCACGGCCTCGGCGTCGCGTCCGGTGCCCCGGCGAATGGTGGTGATCATGTGACGAGCTTGCCACACCCTCCGTGTTGAACATGTTCAATCTCTGCCGCTACAGTCACGACATGCTTTTGAACGCGTTCGAAAGACAAGGCGGCGAAGCGACGGCACCGGATGCGCAGGGGGCATCCGGTGCCGCCCGCACCGACACCGCCTGGGACTGACCGATCGGGCTAGGCTCGGGCCCGTGGACGACCTGGCAGCGACGAACGGTACGAACGGGACCAGCGGCACCAGCGGAACGGACGGCGCCGAGGGCGCCGGGCCGAACTCCGCGGCGCCGTCGGCCGAGGCGCGCGGCAGCCGCGCCCAGCCGAAGACCGACAAGAGCGAGCAGACCCGGGCCCTGATCCTGGAGACGGCCATGCGGCTGTTCCAGGAGCGCGGATACGAGAAGACCACGATGCGGGCGATCGCCACCGAGGCGGGCGTCTCGGTCGGCAACGCGTACTACTACTTCTCGGCGAAGGAATTCCTGATCCAGGGGTTCTACGACCGCATGACGTACGACCACGCCGCGGACGCCAGGAACCGCATGGCCCACACCCGGGAGTTCTCGGAGCGGCTGGAGATCGCGCTGACCTCCTGGCTCGACACGGCCGCCCCGTACCACGAGTTCGCGGCGCAGTTCTTCCGCACCGCCGCCGACCCGACGAGCTCGCTCAGCCCGTTCTCCAACGAGTCCCACCCGGCCCGCGCCACCGCCGTGGCACTGTTCCGCGAGGTGTTGGAGGGCTCCGACCTGGCGCCCAAGCTGGACACCGAGCTGGTGGAGCTGCTGCCCGACGTCCTGTGGCTGCACCTCATGGTCGTGGTGCTCTACTGGGTGTTCGACAGGACGCCCGACACCGAGCGCACCCGGGAGTTCGTCCGGCGGTCGACGCCCATGGCCGCACGCGTCATCAACCTCTCGCGCTACCGGGTGTTCCGCCCGATCGTCCGCGACGCCAAGGGCCTGATCCAGGACTTCATCCTGCCCACCATCGGCAGGACGGCGGTCAAGTAGTCGCCGACGGCTCCGGCAACGGGACCGGCCGGCCCGTACGGGCCGGCCGGTCGCCGACGGATCAGAAGCCGTCGAGGTTCCATGCCAGCAGTGGCGTACGGAGCAGCAGGTCGGCGTCGGCCGCCGCACGGGGCCGCAGCTCGGTGACCAGACCGGCCGCGGCGAGCCGCGGCACCGTCTCGCCGCTCAGGTAGAGCGAGCCCAGCACCGAGGCGTCCATCGCCAGATCGGCCTCGTCGGCGGTCCGGCTGCACCGGCCGGTGCCGTCCGCGCCCACGTCGATCGCCCAGCGGCCGGCCGCGTAGCCGTCGCGGTCCTCCACCTCCAGCACCACCCGGCCCGGCGCGCCGTACGTCCGGGCGTTGAAGGCCGCCTCGACGTCCAGCACCCGCAGCCACATGAAGTCGGCGTTGTCCGCGTACGGGGTGGCCGCGCGCGGGTCGTTCAGCAGGAGCGGCAACGGGTCGTCCGGCCCGATGTTCTCCACCACGACCTTGCGCACCCAGTCCACCGAGACGAGGTAGCGCCAGAGTTCGGCGCCGGCGCCCCGGTCGAGGGCGAAGAGGTCGAGCACGGTGAGGGTGCAGTTCGGGTAGGAACCGTCCCAGGCGTCGTCGATCTTGTAGACGGCCAGGCCGGTGGCGGTGCCCTCGGCGTCCCGGTGGACGGCGGCGAAGGGCTCCTTCCAGTCGAAGCCCGGCACCTCGATCTCGCCGGTGTAGCGCTTCCACATCACCTCGTCGCGGGCGATCGCACCTGGCTGGGTGAGCCGCCAGCGGTCGTGCAGCTCCGGGCCGAGCTTGCGGAGCTCCGCCATGGTGACGAGGTCGATCCGCCCGCCGGGCACCGTGGGCAACCCGGCCCGCAGGCCGCCTGCGCGCTGCAGGTCGATGTTCCAGCCGTGGCCCCGGGTGGCCGGTCCGAAGCCGAAGCGGCCGTAGATGTTGTACTCGGCGGCGATGAGGATAGCGACCGCCGCGCCGCGCTCGCGCGCCGCCGCGAGGTCCCGGGCCATCATGCCGCTGAGCAGTCCGCGCCGGCGGTGGGTGGCGGTCACCGTGACGGCCGTCAGCGCGTTCGCCGTGACGACGGCGCCGCCGGGGACGGTCAGCTCGGTGTCGAAGCTGCGGTAGGTGGCGACGAACCTGCCCGCGTCGACGGCGGTGAGCATCCGGCCCGGCTGCCACTGCCGTCTGCGGTAGTCGGCCGCGCTGCCGACGTGCGGGCGCAGGAAGCCGACGACGAGCGCCCGGTCCCACGGCTCGATCTCGTCCTCGGCGATCGACCGGATCTCGATGCCGCCGATGGTGTCGGTCTGCTCCTCCGGCCGGCTGCCCGGGTCACGGGTCCCACCGTGTGCGTCAATGCCCATTCGCCCACCGTACGGCGGGTTTTCGCCAACGGCATCCGATTTATTCCCCCGGCGGCCGTGGCCCTGCGGGCGGTGCCGGCCTCGGGTCGGAGGCGGGTCGGGGACGGGTCGGCGGCGGGTCGGGGACGGATGGACGGGCCGCGCCGGTCCGTACGCGTGAGACCGACTCACGGAAGACTGGCGCCATGCGAAAACTGATCTACGGCATGAACCTGACCCTGGACGGCTACATCGCCGCGCCCGGCGACGACATCGGCTGGAGCGTGCCGAGCGACGAGCTGTTCCAGTTCTGGTCCGACCAGTTGCAGGCGACCGACCTGACGCTGTACGGGCGCAAGCTGTGGCAGACGATGAGCTCCTACTGGCCGACCGGCGACCGGCGGCCCGACGCCACCCCGGCGGAGATCGAGTTCGCGCGCCGCTGGCGGGACATGTCGAAGGTGGTGTTCTCCTCGACGATCGACGAGGTCGACTGGAACACCCGCCTGGTCACCGGCGACGCGGTCGCCGAGATCACCCGGCTCAAGGCCGAGGAAGGCGGCCCGATGGACATCGGCGGCGCGACGCTCGCCGGGGCGGCCGTGCGGGCCGGGCTGATTGACGAGTACGTGCTGGCCACCGCGCCGGTCCTGGTGGGCGGCGGCACGCCGTTCTTCACGGCGCTGGACAACTGGGTGAACCTCAACCTGGTGGAGACGCGGACGCTCCCCTGCGGCGTGGTCCTGACCAGGTACGAGACGAGGCGCTGAGCGCCCGTCCCCGGCGACCCGGGCTACCGCCCGAACCACCCACGAGTGAAGCCCTGAACGGCAGGTCTCATGGCAGTGGCACATCCGAGTGCCGTGAGGTTCTGCCGGGGCTTTGGGGACCCTGCATCGGCGAGGGGCCCGGGTCAGGGGCGGGCGTAGAAGTCGGGGGTGCCCATGATCCAGAGGCTGGCCTGCTTGATCCGCGCGCCCGGGCGGGGGGCCTCGATCATCTGGTCGTCGCCGATGTACAGGCCGACGTGGTGGATGTCGGCCGCACGACCGGTGGAGCTCCAGAAGACCAGGTCCCCGGGACGCAGCTGACGGTAGGTGATCGGGGAGGACTGCGCGTACTGGTCGGCGGCGAAGTGGTTGAGCGGCTTGCCGCCCTGACGCCAGGCCATCATGGTCAGCCCCGAGCAGTCGTAGCCGCCCGGCCCCTCGCCGCCCCAGACGTAGGGCAGGCCGATCCTGGACTTCGCGAAGGCCACCGCGGCGGCGGCGCCCTCGGCCGACCAGGGCCGGGCGGGCGGCGGGACGGCGGCGGGCGCGGCGGGCCCCTTCGCCGCCCCGGAGGCCTTCTCGGCAGCGGCCTTCTCGGCGGCCGCCCGATCGGCAGCCGACTTCTCCGCCGCGGCCCGCTCGGCGGCGGCCCGTTCCGCCGCGGCCCGCTCGGCGGCTGCCTGTTCCGCCGCGGCCCGCTCCGCGGCCTCCCGTTCCGCCGCGGCCTTCTCGGCAGCGGCGCGGGCGGCGGCCTCGGCCTCCCGGGCGGCGATCGCCTCCAGTGCCTCGCGCCGTTGCCGCTCCATCTCGACGGTGGTGTGCCGGGCGGCGGCGAGGTCGGCGAGCAGTTGCTCCCGCCGCAGTCCGACCGCGACGACCTGCTCCTGCTGCGCCGTCAGCCTGGCATCGGCCCGCTCCCGGGCCGCGCCGACCTCAGCTGCGGCCCGGGCGGCGGTCTCGGTGGCGACCCGCGCGGCGCTGGACGCCCGGCCGGCGGCTTCCGCCGTCGAGACCGCCGCGTCGAGGATCTGCCGGGTCCGGTCGCTGGCGACACCGACCACGGCGGCCTGGTCCCCCGCCTCGCGCGGCCCCCGGGCACCGAGGAGCGCGTTGACGGCGGAGAGCCCGGCGCTGGTGCCCTGCCGGTACGTTTCGGCGGCCAACTGGGCGGCGCTCTCCGCGGCCTCGACCCGATCGGCCTCGGCCGCCGCGGCCCGGTCGCCGGCGGCGGACTCCTCGACGCGGGCCCGGGTGAGGCCGAGCTGCGCGCCGTTGTAGGCCTCGACGGCCTGCTCTGCGGTGCGGCCGGCCTGGTCGAGTTCGCCCTTGGCCGCGGTGAGGCCGGCCTCGATGGCCGCGACCGAGCCGGCCCGGCGGTCGGCCTCGGCCCGGGACTCGTCGATCTCCTGGGCGGACGGGTACGCCCCCTCCCCCGGCCCGGCTGCTACGGGGGCGGCAGCGCCCGGTTCGGCGGAGGTGGCCGGCTCGGCTGGGGCGGCCGGCTCGGCGGGGGCGGCCGTCGCCGCGGGAAGGAGACCGAGCAGGGCGGTGAGGGCAATCAGGAGGGTCGGCAGGATTCTGCGCGCCACGGGTCACCCCTTCGAACGGTCACGAGGGAGGACGGCCCGCCGTACCCGGCGGCGGCGGAACCGCGCCCGTTCGGCGAGATCCGGCACCGGCCCGGCGACGGCCCGACGACCGGGCGGCCCGACGACCCCCGTCCGCCGATGACGGCCGGACGAACCATCCCATTGCGTGACAAGACGGTCACTGACCGCCATGTTCTCAAGCCGGGCGGCTTTCACACCTGAAGCCCGCACCCGCCGGCCGGGTGACTATCGGATGATCTGACCGGACATTGGCCCCGACCCGATGGCCTCGGACCTGCTCCAACGCAAGGTACACGCACTACCGGCGGATCCGTGGCGTGTGCGTCCGCAACCGGCGCGGGCGGTCGGGCCGGGCCTCCAGACCGGTCGGACGGGCCGCGTACGTCCGGCTGCGGCCGGCCCGGACGGTGCGCCGGCGCTGCCGCGCGCCGCCCTCCCGGCCCGGCGGGTCCGCCGGAGCGCCGTACCCGCCGAAGCCGCCGGCCCCCCGGCCTCCGGCCCCGTGCTCCGCCGCGCCCGCCGCCGAGCGGCGGTCGGCCAGCCGGGCGGACCGGCGGGCCAGTGCCCGGGCGGTGTGCGCGTCGAGGTGGGCACTGGCCCGGGCGGCCATCCGCTCGGCCACCCGGTGCGCGGCGGGATGGTTCGCCGGCACCTTGTCGGGGGCGCCCGCGATCAGGTCGAAAAGCCAGGTGCGGGCGATGTCCGCACGCCGGTGCAGTCGGCGCTCGCGCCGGAGCGCACGCGCCCGTCGGCGCGGGCGCGTGGCGTAGCGCCAGCGCGCCCAAGGACTGCTCGGCCGCCCCAGCCGGATCGCACCGATCCAGGAGAGGCCCGGCACCATGATCCCGAGCAGACCGGTCCACACCTTGCCCTTGAGGAGGGTCACGATCGAGGCCAGCGCGTTGATCGAGATCACGGTGACCAGCCCCCACCTGGTCTCCTCGCCGGGGACCACACCCAGCGGCACGTACCCGATGAGCAGCAGGCCGGTGAAGAGGATCCCGAAGATCACCGCGTCCACCGACTTGCGGCCCTGCTCGCTCCAGTACACGTCGTCGAGGTGCAGGATCAGCGCGAACTCGTCCAGCACCAGACCGCAGCCGATGCCGAAGAGCAGCCCGAAGACGTCGATCCACGGGTGCCCGCCGTAGGTGGCGAACACCCCGATCCCCCCGGCCAGCAGGAAGCCGAGACCGAACACCATGTGGTGGATGTGGAGCCCACCGGGGGTCACGTTGCCGGGCCACCAGCGCACCTGGGCCCTGATCATCCGCACGCTGAACCGGATGAAGACGAAGGACGTGATGAACCCGACCAGCAGCAGGAGCAGCGGTTGCTTGTGCGTGGCGACGATGTGGTCGCGGTAGCCGTCCAGCAGTGTGGTCATGCGTCTTACCTTCGTTCCTGGTACTGCGTCCGCTCTGCCACGACATGGCCCGGGGGCCAACGGCGTCCGAACCCGTGCCCGTGGGGGCGTCAGAAGCCCCGCGTGCGCTTGGCCGCCCGCCGGGGGACGACCGGGGCCAGCGACGGCCGCTCGACACCGACCGGCAGCTTCATGAAGAGACGGGCGATCTCACCGCCCAGGTTCACCCCGATCGCCAGCGCCAGGGCGATCGCGGCGGCCCGGGTGATCTGGACCAGACCCCCGCTCGCGTGCCCCTGGGCGAAGGAGAGCATGCCGAGGTAGAGCGCCGAGCCGGGCATCAGCGGCCCGATCGCGGCGGTCACGTACGGCAGCGCGGAGCCGTTGCGGTAGCGGGCCATCAGCTGCCCGAAGAGGCCGACCAGGCCGGCCGCCACGCCGGTCGCGACGATCGGCGAGATGGCGGCGTTGTAGACCAGCACGCCGTAGCTGGCCCAGCCGATGCCGCTGTTCAGGGTGACCAGGGCGAGCGAGCGGCGGTCGGTCTGCAGCAGCATCGCGAAGGCCAGCGTCAGCACCAGCGCGGCGATCATCTGGACCGGCGGGTAGTTGACCCCGACCAGCGACTCGTCCGGCCGGAGCTTGGCCTGGAACCCGACCCCGAGGTACAGGATCAGCATCACGCCGATGACGATGCCCGCCACCAGGTAGATCACCTCCAGCAGCCGGGCCGCTGCGGTGATGTAGAAGCCGGTCAGACCGTCCTGGACGGCGGCGACCAGGGCCCGGCCGGGCAGCAGGGCGAACAGCCCACCGGTGATCACCACGGATCCCCGCAGGCCCAGGTCGTTGAAGGAGAGGATGAGGCCGGAGGCGGCGGCCGGCATCGCGGCCAGCACGAACTGGTAGAACTCCGGCAGCCCGCGGCGGGCGATCGTCGAGGCCATCCGGTCACCCAGCACGGCGGCGACGAAGGCGCTGATGAAGACCAGCCAGGCCTTGTCGTCGATCCGCCCGCCGACCAGGAAGGTCGCCGCGCCGGCCAGCAGACCGGTGTTCAGCGCGAGCAGCCAGGCCGGGTACGGGTGCCGGTTGCGGCGGATCAGCGCCAGCCTGCGGTACGCGTCGTTGACGCTCACCTTCTCGGCGGTGATGTCGGCGACCAGCTCGTACACCGCGTTGAGCCGGGTGTAGTCGGAGGTCCGGCGGCGGACCACGCGGTCGGCGGTGATCGGCGGCTCGACCAGCGACGGCTGGTGCGAGATGCCGATCAGGGTGAAGGTGACCTGCGGCTCGCAGCGGTCCAGCCGGTAGGCGTGCGCGATGCCGAGCATGGCCGCCTCGACGTCCTCGGCGGCCTCGCCGCTGGCGAGCAGCAGCTCGCCGATACGGAGCGTCAGGTCGAGGATGCGGGGGACGTTGCGGCCGGCGGAGGGGTGCAGCTCGCGGGCGGTCCGCTCGAAGGACGGGCGCTCGGACATCGGGATGCGCAGCAGGGTGCGCATCCGGTCCGGCCAGGGTGCCTCGCCGGGGGCGCCGGGCATGAGCGCGGGGACGGCGACGCCGGTGGGCGGCGTGTAGCCGGCGGCGCGCCACTCCTCGGGGGTGAGGGTGTCCTCGGCACCCGGACGCCGGCGGTACGCCGCGGCCCGCGGCTGGTCCGGCCCGGGGAGGGGCTCGGGTCCGGGCTCCGGCTCGGGAAGGGGCTCCGGCTCGGGCTCCGGTGCGGGCTCCGGCTCGGGCGTCAGCAGGCCCTTGGTCTCGGGGGCCGGCAGGAGGAACGGCACCAGCACGGTGTGCTCGGCGACGGGAGCGGGGTGACCGAGCAGTCCTTCCGTGGGCGGCGCCTCCGACGGGTGGACCGGCTGCGCCCCGGGCGCCGGACGGGCCTGCCGCTGGGGCCGGGCCGCTCGGCCGCCCCTGGCCCTCTTGCCGCCACCCGACCGGCCCCGCTTAGGCACTTCCACTCCTTGCCGCCCCTGACGGCGCCGGGCCACCCCGGGCCGCCGTTCGATCTCCGGATACACCTTGCCTGATCGAACTGCCGGACGCACATGTACGCGGCGGCGAGCACGGCCCCGCCCGGGCTCCTCCCCGGCGGGGTGGGCGCACGAGGCGGGGTGGTGCGGCGGCTGGCGGCGGGAGCGGCAGGGCGGCGGCGCGGCGGCGGCGGGTGCGCGGCCGGGCGCGGGGTGCTACCGGGCGCGGTGTCGGCCGCCGGCCGACACCGGCGGGGCGTGCTCGGCGGACCCTGCCTGCGCGGCGGACGGCACCGGCCCGGCGGACGGCCGGGACCGGCGGGCGCGGAGCAGTTCGACGGCCACGGGGACGACCGAGAACAGCACGATGCCGATCAGGATCGCCTCGATGTGCTCCCGGACGAACGGGATCTGCCCGAGGAAGTACCCGAGCACGGTGACGCCGCCGCCCCAGAGCACGCCGCCGATGACGTTGAAGAGGACGAAGGTGCGGTAGTTCATCCTGCTCACCCCGGCGACGATCGGGGTGAAGGTCCGGACGATCGGCACGAAGCGGGCCAGCACGATCGCCTTGGGCCCGTGCCGGTCGAAGAAGGCAGCCGCCTTCTCCACGTTCTCCTGCTTGAACAGCCGCGAGTCGGGGCGCCGGAACAGGCTCGGTCCGACCTTCCGGCCGAACAGGTAGCCGACCTGGTCCCCCGCCACCGCGGCGACCACGATCAGCGAGCAGACCAGCCAGAGCGGCTGCTGCAGGTAGGTGTCGCCGGCGACCAGCAGGCCGGCGGTGAAGAGCAGCGAGTCCCCGGGGAGGAAGAAGCCGATCAGCAGGCCGGACTCGGCGAAGACGATCGCGAGGATGCCGATCAGCTCGAAGGTGGAGATCAGGTAGGTCGGATCGAGCCAGGACGGGCCGAGGGCGAGGCTGGTCACGGGGCGGACTCCTGAAGGGTCGACTCTTGGCAATGAAACAGTAAAGCATTCACCAAGAACTCCCCCTACCGTCAGGTCCGCCCCGTGGCCGCAGGGGCTCCGGACTACAGCCCGTACCGCTCGATCACCTCCCGGTGCGCGGCGGTGTCCGCACCCGCCGCCTCGGCCAGCTCCAGCCAGGCCAGCGGGTGCGGCCAGGAGTCGGTGAACCGGTGCAGCAGCGCGTCGGCGTCGGCGGCGTGCGCGGTGGGCGGCACCGCGAGGGCCGCGTAGATCCCGGGCAGCACGGCGTCCTCGTCGGCCGGGTCGGTGATGGTGTACTGGTCGCCGCTGTACGCCCAGACCGCGTAGCCCTCGCCCCGCAGCTTCTCGCGCAGCTCGGCCCACGCCTCGTCGCCCGGCCAGCCGCCGTCCACCCAGTAGGTGGTGTAGCCGGCCGGGTCGAGCAGAGTGAGCAGGGCGAACACCGGGGGCCGGCCACGCCGCTCCTCCTCCGGGGCGGACTCGGCGGGCGGCTCCTCCAACGGGGCGGGGGCGAAGACCACCACGTCGCCGTGGTTGAGCGGCACCTCGTCACCGAGCACCGGGAGGATCCGGGCGGTGGCCGGGCCGGTCCGGACGGCGGGCAGGTCGGCGGTGGAGCCGTCCCGCCGACCGGCCCGGACGGTGACGATCTGCCACTCCTCGTCCACCGGGCCCTCGGGCTCGTCGAACTCGATGCCGAGCCGGGCGCCGGCGGAACGGACCACCGTCCAGTCCCGGTTGGCGGTGGCGGCGGTGATCAGGTGCCAGAGATCGGCCGGCCGGACCGTCCGGTGCAGCTCCTCCTCGGACGCGGTGTCCGCGGGCAGCGCATGGACCAGGAGGTCCTGGTAGAAGCGCTGCGCGGCGACGTGGTCGCCCAGCTCGGTGGCGGCGCCGGCGGCCAGCCGACGGGTGTTGATCCGGTCCGGCTGCGCCGCCAGGATCGCCTCGCACTGCTCCACCACCTCGGCCCAGCGCCCCTCGGCGGCGGCCCAGCGGGCCCGGACCCAGTGGCCGTCGGCCGGGCTGGTCTCCGCCAGCCGGTCGGCGAGCCGGCGCACTCCCTCGCCGTCGCCGGCCTCGATCAGGAAGGCGCCGAGCGTGCCGGGCAGTTCCTCGCCCGCCGGGTCGGCGTCCAGCTGCCGCCAGAGCAGGTCGGCGGCGGCCCTCGGGTGGCCGAGGCCGCCCAGCACCCCGGCCTGCAGGAGGACCAGCGCGGTGGCGCCGGACGGCTCGCCCCGGTACTGGTCCAGGGCGACGGAGAGCAGGTCGGCGCCGGTCTCGAACGCCACCCCGCCCTCGGCGAGGTGGCCGGGCAGGTCCTCCGCCGGGACCGGCAGCCCGGGACGGGGCAGCGCCTCGGCGGCCACCCGGAGCTCCGCGACCTGCTCGGCGACGCCGTCCCGGCGGCGCAGCGAGCCGAGCTTGCGCTCGCCGGTGGCGGCGAGCGTGAGTGCGACCGTCCGGGCGCCGCGGGCCAGCGCCAGCCGTCCGGCGGCGAGCAGCAGGTCGACGCACGGCCGGTGCGAGCCGGTGCCGTCGAGGTAGCCGACCCAGCCGGCCAGCGTGATGCCCAGCTCGGCGTCGTTCTCCCGGGCGCCGGCGGCGACCAGCAGCTCGACGGTGGTGGTCCAGGCCGGCCGGAGGTCGGCGTGACGCTCCGCCTCGGCCGCGCCGGGCAGGAGGCCGGTGGCCTCGTCGGTGCGACCGAGCGAGGCCAGGGCGCGGGCCCGCAGCAGGGCGCCCCAGCGCCGGTCGCTCTCGTCGACCTCCCGGCCGCGGGCGCGCTCGGCCTGTTCGGCGGTGTCGAGGAGGGCGAGCACCTCCTCGTGCCGGCCGAGCAGGTGCAGGGTCCCGGCGCGGGCGTGGTGGAAGTGGAGCGAGAGCTGCTGGCCGGACGCACGCATCCGGCCGGCGGCGGCGTCCAGGTAGGTCAGCGCCTCGGCGGGGCGGCCGTCGTCCTCCAGGGCGTCCGAGTACTCCCGGGAGAGGCAGTCGAAGCAGGCCCGGGCCGGCTCGATCCGCTCCAGGGTCTCGCTGAGCACGGCGAGCCGCTCGGGCACGTAGCCGGGGCCGTCGACCCGGGCGTGGCAGATCGCGAAGTCCTGCACCACGCAGACGGACTGCGGGCAGCCGGCCGTCTGCTCGCGGTGCGCGAACTCCAGCAGGTCGACCGCCTCGGGCAGCGCCTGTTCGCCCTGGTGCCGCTTGTTCAGCAGGTTCTGCATCCGCCAGTGCCGCAGGTAGACCTCGACCCAGGGCAGGTCGAGGGCCCGGGCGGCGGCGACCGCCTCGGGGTAGACGGCGTCGAGCTGCTCGTTCCGCCCCTCGTTGGCGTGGCCGGGGAGCTCGTAGATGGCGTCGGCCAGCCGGTGGTGGCCGGCCTCGGCCAGGCGGCGGTGGGTGTCGTGGACCCAGGCCCAGATGTCGGTGCTCATACCGCTTCCGTCTCCCCCTGCGGGTGGTGCGTCGTACTGGTGGGCAGTGTGGCGGTCGCCACTGACAAGTCGTTCACTGACGGTGCTTCCGCCGACGGGCCGAGCGCGGGCGCGGCGGGCGCGGGCACGGCAGGCGGCGGGGTGCCGGCGGGATCCACCCGTCAGCCCTCCCCGGCGAGTCCGTCGAGGGTGTCCGGGACGGCGGGCAGGCCGGGCGGGACGGCCGCGGTCAGTGCGGAGACCGCGGTGCCGATCCCGCCGAGCGCGGCGGTGAGGTCGCCGGACGCGCCGCCCGGCGCGGCGCCGGACGAGGCGGCGGCCATGATCACCTTGAGCGAGCGGAGCAGCCCGGCGGCGGTGGCGCTGCCGGTGTGACCGGCCCGGTAGGCGGTGAGCAGGTCCTGGACGGCCGGGCAGGCCAGGTTGAGGTAGAGCCGGGCCTTGACCTCGCCGTCGGTGCGGGCGGTGAACGACCTGGCCAGCCGGAGCGCGGCGGACGGGATCCGGGCGTCGGCCTGGTCGTCCTCGATCCGGGCCTTCAGTTCGGCCTCCCGGTCCGGCACCAGGACGAGCGGCAGCCCGGCCGGGTCGAACCGAGCCGGGACGAGCTGCTCGCCCGGATCGGTGAGGGCGGCGGCCAGCCAGCCGCTCTCGTCCGCGGGGAGCGGGCGCTCCGGGTCGCGGAACAGCTCGCGGTTGCCGCTCTCGCTGCCGAGTTCGACCAGCCGGCAGTCCCGCAACCCGGCGTAGCGGCGCAGGAAGGGCAGCACCGCGTAGCGGTCGCCGCGGGCGATCGGCACCTGCATGGCGCGGTAGAGCATCTCCTCGAAGCCACCGCCGGAGCCGAGCGCGACGTGCACCGCGCCCCCGCCGGCCGCCCGGAGCGCCCCGGCCGTGAGGTCGCCCTGGGAGGTGGGCACCGGGACGTCGTCGGCGAGCAGGGTGAACAGCCGCTCGTCGCAGAGCGCGGCGCCGAGCAGGTCCTGGCCGTGCCGGGCGAGGATCCGGCGCCAGACCGCCGGCCGCAGCCGGGCGGTCTCGTAGAGCCCGTCCACCACCGCGTCGGTGAGCGCCCGCTGGAGGGCGCGGTAGTGGTCGTCGCGCTGGAGGTCCTCGCGGCTGGCGGTCGGGGTCAGCCGGCTGGACTCGACCACCCCGCCGATGAACCCCGCCCAGCCGGGCAGCAGGTCGCGGGCGTCCTCGGTGAGCAGCATGCCGCGCAGGTAGACGGCGAGATCGCGGTTGTCGCTGCTGCCGTAGGTGCCGCCGTCCTGGACCCAGAGCAGGCCGACGGCGTCGGTGCCGCCCTCGGCGGGATCGCCGTCGACGGGACGGACCGGGAAGGCCGTGAGCGGTTCGAAGCGGCGGCCGAAGGCGGTGGCGAACCGCATCCGGGCGGCGTACCCGTCACCGCCGGCCGTCCTGCCGTCGGACCGGCCGGTCGCGCTCCCGCCGTCCGCGGCAGGGCCGCCGCCGCTGCCGTCCCCGCCGGCCGCGCCGTCCTGCCGCCAGGGCACCGGGACGTCGTTGACCGGCCGCTCGTCGTCGCCGACGTAGACCGGGACGGGCAGCAGTACGCAGTACCGGCCGAGCACCTCGCGGAGCGTGGACTCGTCGGCGAGGTGGGCGTGTTCGGCCTTCAGCGCGAGCTCGACCAGGGTGCCGGGAACCGGCCGGGCGGGCACCGGTTCGACGCTGTACTGCTCGCCGCCCCGGCTGCGGTAGCGGTGACCGCGTCGCGGTTCGCGGTGCGAGGTGGTGGTGACGGTGACCTCGTCGGCCACCGAGAAGGCGGAGAGGAAGCCGAGGCCGAAGGCGCCGATCAGCTCCTGGTTGCCGGTGAGTTCGCGCAGCATCCGGGTGTAGCCGGTGCCGACGGTGGCCAGGTAGGCGTGGATCTCCGGTTCGGTCAGCCCGGCCCCGGTGTCCTCGATGCCGACGGTCCGGCGGCCGGCGTCCGCGCGCACCCGGATCAGCGGGCGGTGGCCGCCGGCCGGGTCCTCCAGCCGGCGCCGGGTGTGCGAGTCGTGGGCGTTCTGGACGAGTTCCCGCAGGGCGACCAGCGGGGTGGAGTAGAGGTGGGTGGCGAGGACGTTCACCAGTCCGCCGAGATCGACCTCGGTCGTACGCAGATCCTCGGCGGGGGCATGGTCGGGCGGGAGACCTTCAGACATGGGTCCCCAGTGTGCCAGTGCGACTATCCGGCGACCATTTCTTTCTAGGGAAAGGGGCCCGGTCAACCCCGAGTTGACATCCGGGCGTCAACGGATCGGTCCGACGCCGTTACAACTGCCGCCACATGAAAGGGAGTTGAAGGATCGGCCGGCAACCGTCGGCGACCTGACGAAGAGCGCGGAAATGCCCGTCAGATGACACCATCGGGCGAATTGCCACCCATTCGGTGGAGTTCGTCCGCGGTGCTGGTGAATGCTGGTCGTGCGACGTCAGGCAACGGCGCTTCGGAGCGGCCACTCCGGAACGCGCCACCATTCGCACTCCACCCTCAGGAGACCACCGTGTCCCGTATCCGCGCAGCCGCCGCCGTCACCGCCCTCGGGGCCTTCCTCCTCGCCGGCATCGGCACCGCCCACGCCGACAACGGCGCCGGCGCGGACCACCACTCCAACAGCAGCGTGGTGAACAACACCGGCTCCAACAACATCATCGGCAACGTCCACGGCAACGTGGTCACGACCCAGCAGACGGCCACCGGGTCCGGCGCCAGCAACCAGAACAACGGCCTCGCCGTGGCCGGCAACTCCGGGAACGTCGGCGCCCTGCAGGGCAACGGCAACCTCGCCGCCCTGATCGCCCCGCACTTCGGCGGCTGATCGGCACTCCTCCCCCGGGCACACCGGCCCGTGCCGAGGCCGGGTGCCCGCCCCCAGCACGGGGCGGGCACCCGGCCTCGGCCGTCGGGTCCCGAGCCCGGCGCCGCGCCCGGCCCGACTCAGGGGCCGAGCCCCAGGACGGCCCGGCCCAGCCGCACCAGGCAGTCGTCGAGATCCGGACGCGCACCGGACGGACGGTTCCGCACACCGTCGTTGACCAGCGAGAACAGCGCGTGCACCCGGATCCGCGCGGTCACCGCGTCCTCCTCCGGTCGGACCCGGCCGAGCAGGTCGACCCAGGTCCGCAGGAAGTCACGCCGGAAGTCGACCGCCGCCCGCCGGTCCGTCGGCGCCAGCCGCTCGGTCTCGCTCAGCATCACGCCCAGGTAGTCCCCGTTGCCCAGCGCGAAACCCACGTAGGCGGCCAGGCCCGCCACCAGCTCAGCCTCCGGCCCGCCCGGTGCGGCCGCGATCGCGCCCCCCACCTCGTGCCACAACCGCTCCCGGCCGCGCACCAGCGCCACCGCCAGCAGTTGCGCCTTGCTGTCGAAGTGCCGGTACACGCTGGGGCCCGAGATGCCCGCGGCGGCGCCGAGCAGGTCGGTGCTGACGTTGTCGAACCCGCGCCGGTGGAACAGCCGGACGGCCGCGGCCAGCAGTTCCTCCCGGCGCGGCTGCGGCCCCGCCCCGCCCGCGCCGCCGGGCGGACGGGGAGCAGCCGGCCGCGGCCCGGCCGCGGCGGCGTCCAGCCGGACCGCCAGCACCGCCCCGAGCAGGTCGCGGAGCAGCCGCTCGGCCCGGCGCGGCTGCGGGGCGGCCGACAGGTAGGACAGCCCGGCCCCGGCCGACAGTGCCGACCAGCAGATCACCTCGGCATCGCCGGCGGCGAGTTCGGGACGCCCGGCGCGGAGCACGACGACCATCCGCACGACGACCGCACGGAGTTCACGGCGGAGCGCCACCCGCCGGTGCGGCGGCAGCAGTCGGGCGTCCCGCTGCACCAGCGTGCCCAGCGACCGGTGCCCGACCGCGACGGCGGCCAGCGCGGCGCCCAGGGAGGCCGTCGAGTCCGCGGCGCGGACCCCCTCGGCCAGTGCGTCGAGGCCCACCCGGACGGCGCGGTCGAGCAGTTCGGACTTGCTCCGGAAGTGCCGGTAGAGCGCGGGAGCGGTGATGCCCACCCCGGCGGCGACCTCCGCCATCGAGACCCGGTGGTAGCCGTCACGGTGGAACCGCTCCGCGGCCACGGCCAGGATCTGCGCCTGCCGGGCGCGGGCGGGCGGTCGTCGCACCACCACGGCCTCCCGCCCTCCCCGCCTCCCCGCACTGCCCGGCGCCACTCCGGCCCGGTCGGTCTGTCTGTCTGTCTGTCTGACGGACGGACGGACGGACGGACGGACGAACGGCCAGACGTTCGGACGGTCGTTCGACCTCGACCGGGGAGGCTAGCAGGGATTCACTTCCGGCCGCCCCCGGCCCCGCGCCTCCGGCCCCGGAAGCGGGCCAGACGCTCCCGTTCCGGCCCCACGCCGACCCTGGACAGCCGAAGCTACCGGGGATTAACTTGTGGGGCGATCACCGGGCCACCCGACCCATCGGCGCCCGGCCCCGCAGCATCCGGCCCACCGAAGGGAGCGCCGTCGTGCGCCGCACCGTGTTCACCGAGGACCACGAGGCCTTCCGGGAGACCATCCGGGACTTCATCGCCAACGAGGTCGTCCCCGTCTACGAGAGCTGGGAGGCCGCGGGCCACCCGCCGCGCGACTTCTACCGCAAGCTCGGCGAACTCGGCGTCTACGGCATCGAGGTGCCCGAGGAGTACGGCGGCGCCGGCGAGAGCGGGTTCAAGTTCCAGGCGGTGGTCGCCGAGGAGACCGCCCGGGCGGGTGTGAGCTTCGGCTCCTCCGGCGTGCACACCGGCCTCGTCCTCCCCTACCTGCTGGAGTACGCGACCGAGGAGCAGAAGGGCCGATGGCTGCCCGGCTTCGTCTCCGGCGACATCATGACCGCCATCGCCATGACCGAACCGGGAGCCGGCTCCGACCTCGCCGGGATCGCCACCACCGCCCGGCTCTCCGAGGACGGCACCCACTACGTCCTCAACGGCGCCAAGACCTTCATCACCGGCGGCGTCCTCGCCGACCTCGTCCTGGTGGTGTGCCGCACCGCCCCGTACGACCCGGAGAACCGCCGGGCCGGCCTCTCCATCCTCTGCGTGGACACCGACACCCCCGGCTACAGCGTCGGCCGCAAGCTGGAGAAGATCGGCCTGCGCACCTCGGACACCGCCGAGTTGGCGTTCAGCGACGTCAAGGTACCGGTGGAGAACCTGCTCGGCGAGGAGGGCCGGGCGTTCGCGTACCTGACCCACAACCTGGTCCAGGAGCGGCTGGCGATCGCGGTCGGCGCGTACGCGGCCGCCGCGGCGGCGGTGCGGTTCGCGGTGCAGTACGTCAAGGACCGCAAGGTGTTCGGCAAGGCGGTCGCCGAGTTCCAGAACACCAAGTTCACGCTGGCCGACTGCGAGGCCCAGGTGGTGGCGCAGCAGTCGATGGTCGACCGCGCGCTGGAGCTGTACCAGGACGGCGAGCTGACCGTCGCGGACGCGGCGGCGGCCAAGCTGTTCTGCACCGAGTCGGCGTCCGTCGTGATCGACAAGTGCCTTCAGCTGCACGGCGGTTACGGGTACATCCTGGAATACCCGATCGCCCGGCTCTACACGGACAACCGGGTCTTCCGGATCTACGGCGGGACCAGCGAGGTCATGCGCAGCATCGTCGCCAAGTCACTCGGGCTGTAGCCGGGCCGGGCCCGGCGGAACCGGGCGCAGGCCGGACACCCGGCCCGCCCGGCCCGCCCGGCCCGCGATCCACCCGGCCTGCCCGGCTCAGTTGGGCGAATGGTGCTCGGTGCGCCACGCCTCCCAGCCGGCCGCCGAGGCCACCTTGGCCTCGCGCAGCGCCCGTTGGGCCAGCGCGGTCGGCGGGGTCTCCAGACCCCGCACCCAGGTGCGGCCGGCCGTGGCCAGCGCCGCACACACCATCACCGCTCCGGCCGCCCCGAGCAGCGCGCCGATGCCCGTGAGCACCGCGCCGCCGGCCAGCAGCGAGCGGTTGACCTGGAATCCGCTGAGAAAACGCTCGTTGGTCACCATGCCTCCACCATGGGTGCAGCCGACGGCCTCCGCACCCCGAGTGGTCCCGTACGGTGACGACCCGGCGGCTCTCCGGGTGCGGGCGCCCGGCGCGTCCGCGACGCTGGGCCGGAGGGGACGGGCACTGCCCGGTCCCCCGGCACGCCCGCCGGACCCCGGCACGCCCGCCGCAGGAGGACGCGTGATGATCGATCTCGAACAGCTCGTCGCGGAGCACGCGGCGCTCGCCGCCGAGAGCCCGCACGGGCGCAGTGCCCACCTCGTGCTGCACGACGGCGTCCTGCGGCAGACCGTGATCGCGTTGACCGCCGGCACCGCACTGGACGAGCACAACGCGCCGACCGCCGCCAGCCTCCAGGTCCTCCGCGGCCGCGTCTCGCTGACCATCAGCGGACGGCGGGTGGAACTCTCGGCGGGCCAGCTGCACCCCGTGCCGCAGGAGCGGCACGGGCTGCTGGCCCACATCGACTCGGTGGTACTGCTGACGGCCGTCACCGTCTGACCACCGGCAGGACGGTCAGTCGGCAGGTCCGCCCGGGGCCGCGGCGGGGCCGTGCCGGCCCGGGCCTGCCCCGCCCCTGAGGACCGAACCGCCGACCAGCTCCAGTCCGCGCAGGAAGTCCCGGCCGCCGGGGGCGAGTTCCGGAGCGGCCAGCCACTGCCCGGCCATGCCCACCAGCAGGGCCTGGTAGAAGACGCCGCGGGCCATCTCCTCCTCGGTGTCCGGCACCTCGGTCAGCCCCTGGAACAGCGCGGACAGTCCGAGCCGTCCGCGCCGCTGCGCATCGGCGAGCGCGTCCCGCAGCTCCGGCACCCGCTCCACCTGCACCATCGCCTCGAACTGCGCGGCCCAGAGGCCGCGGTGCTCGGCGACGGTCTCCTTCACGCCGTCCCAGACGGCGACGAACCGCTCCTCCGGGTCGTCCGACGCGCTGTTGGCCCGTTCCACCACGGCGGCCAGCCGGGCACCCCACTCGCCCGTCGCCTCGATCAGCGCCGCGTTGAGCAGCGCCTCCTTGGAGCCGAAGTGGTAGCCGATGGCCGCCAGGCTGACGCCGCCCGCGGCGGCGATGTCCCGGGCGGTGGTGCGCCCGTAGCCCTTCTCGTACAGGCAGCGCTTGGCGCCGGCCATCAGGTCCTCGCGATTTCCCATGCCCCGATGCTACGTCCCTCCTGGACAGATGTCTTGCACGATTGTCTGGCTCGCTCGTCTGACTCGCACGTCTTGCACAAGTGATTGAGACGAACGTACTAGACAAGCGTCTGACACGTCCGTACTGTCGTCCCCATGACCGCAACCACCGGCCGCGCAGGCCGCCGCGAATGGATCGGGCTCACCGTCCTCCTGCTCCCGACCCTCGTCCTGACCATGGACATGGGCGTGCTCTTCTTCGCCGTCCCCTACATCTCCACCACGCTGGCGCCGAGCGGCACCGAGCAGCTGTGGATCATGGACATGTACTCGTTCCTGCTCGCCGGGCTGCTCCTCACGATGGGAGCGCTGGGAGACCGGATCGGCCGCCGCCGGCTGCTGATGATCGGCGCCGCCGGTTTCATCGGCGCCTCGCTGCTCGCCGCCTACGCGGACGGCGCCGGCCAGTTGATCGCCGCCCGCGCCCTGCTCGGCGTGGCCGGGGCCACCGTGATGCCGTCGACCCTCGCGCTGATCCGGAACATGTTCCACGACCCCAAGCAGCGCCAGATCGCCCTCGGCGCCTGGGGCGGCATCCTCACCACCGGCGCCACCCTCGGCCCGGTCGCCGGCGGCCTGCTGCTGGACCACTTCTGGTGGGGCTCCGCCTTCCTGCTCGCCGTCCCGGTCATGGCCCTGGTCCTGCTGGCCGCGCCCGCCCTGCTGCCCGAGTACCGCTCCCCCCGGCACGGCCGCTTCGACCTGTCCGGTGCGGCGCTCTCGCTCGCGGCCGTGCTGCCGCTGGTCTACGGGGTCAAGACGATCGCGGTGGACGGCTGGAGCCCGCTCCCCGTCCTCGCCGTCCCCGCCGGTCTGCTCCTCGCCGGCGCCTTCTACCGGCGCCAGCGCACCGCCGCCAACCCGCTGCTCGACCTGAGCCTCTTCCGGATCCGCGCCTTCAGCGGGGCGATCGGCGTCAACACCGTCGCGATGTTCGCGATGATGGGCTTCACGCTCTTCACCTCCCAGTACCTGCAGCTGGTCAAGGGTATGAGCCCGCTGACCGCCTCGCTCTGGTCGCTCGTCCCCAGCGTGGGCGTCGGCGCGGCCGTCGGCGTGAGCTCGGCGCTGGCCGGCAAGGTCCGCCCGGCGGTCCTGATGGCCGGCGGCTTCCTGATCGGCGCGGCCGGCTTCGGGATGATGACGCAGGTCGGCGCGGACTCCCCGCTCGCCCTCGTCCTCACCGCGGCGGGCGTACTGGCCGCCGGCACCGTCGGCACCATGACCCTCACCGCCGAGATGGTGGTCACGGCCGCCCCCGTCGACCAGGCCGGTGCCGCCTCCGCCACCTCCGAGACCGCCGTCGAACTCGGCAGCTCCCTCGGCATCGCGCTGCTCGGCGCGGCCGGTGCCGCGGTCTACCGCTCCCGTCTGGAGGGCACCCTCCCCGACGGTCTGGACGGCGCCGCCGCCGACACCGCTCGGGACACCCTCGGCGGTGCGGTCACCGTGGCCGCCCGCCTCCCCGGCCGGCTCGGCACCGACCTCCTCGACACCGCCCGCGTCGCCTTCACCGACGGCCTGCACGTCGCCGCCGTGGTCGGCCTGCTCTTCGCGGTCGCCGCCTCCTTCCTCGCCTACCGCCTGATGCGTCACCTTCCGGCCCGCCCCGCCGTCTGACACCGCCGGCACCGACCGGCACCGACCGGCACCGATCCACCCGCACGCGCGTCATCAGGAGCCCCCGCCCGGTCACCCGGGACGGGGGCTCTCGCCGTCGCCGCACCCGCCGTCGCCGCGCCCGCCCCGGGGCCGGAGCCGGGGCCGGAGGCCGTCCGGGTGCACCCGGACGAACGGATGTGCCAGGCTGCCGCCATGTCGGACGAGGTGAACCACGGTCGGGTACGGGCGAGTTACGACGCCGTCGCGGAGGAGTACCGGGAGCGGATCGGGGGCGAGCTCGCGTACAAGGTGATAGACCGGGCGCTGCTGGGAGCGGTGCTCGAGGAGGCCGCGGGCGGCGCGGTCGCGGATCTGGGCTGCGGCCCCGGACACGTCACCGGGTGGCTGGCCGAACACGGCGTGACGGCGGTGGGGGTGGACCTCTCGCCGGCCATGGTGGCGGTCGCACGGCGGGACCACCCCGGGGCGGAGTTCCGGGTCGGGGACCTGCTGCGACTGCCGGCGGCCGACGGCGAGTTCGCCGCCGGGGTGGCGCTCTACTCCGTGATCCACCTGGAGGCGGCCGAGCTGCGGCCCGCCTTCCGGGAGATGCGGCGGGTGCTGCGGCCGTCCGGCGTGCTGCTGGTCGCGTTCCACCTCGGCAGCGAGGTGCGACGGCTGGACGAGTGGTGGGGGCACCCGGTCGACGTCGACTTCCACTTCCTGGATCCGGAGGCCGTCGCCGGGTTGCTGACCGAGGCCGGGTTCACGGTGACGGCCCGGCTGGAACGCGGCCCCTACCCGCTGGAGGCGGAGACCCGCCGGGGCTACCTGCTAGCCCGCCGCGACTGACCGGGGCCGATCACGGGTGACCGGACCGGCCGCCCGGGCCGGCCGTCGCCGGTTTCGGCCGTCGCCGCTGTCGGCCGCCGCCCGAGCTGCGGCGGGGCAGCGCCCGTCCTAGGGTCGGCGGGGAGCGCCCGCCACGGCCGCGCACGGTCGGGGCCACGGTCCGGAACCGGCCAACGTGCGGCGCGGAACGGAGTCCCGATGCCGCAGCCGGAGGAGCCGCCGGTCCGTCCACCGCACCGTCCGGCGGACGGAGGGTCCGCCGACGACCTGGACGACGGGCCGGGCGCCGACCTGGACGACGGACCGACCCCCACCGGAGCGGCGGGCGGCCAGGCGCCCGACTACCGGTTCACCCTGGCCAACGAGCGAACCTTCCTCGCCTGGATCCGCACCGCGCTCGGCCTGCTGGCCGGCGGCATCGCCGTGGACCAGCTCACCCCCGACGTCGCACCCGCACCGCTGCGGATCGCACTGGCCGTGATCTGCGCGCTCGGCGGGGCGGCACTCGGCGCCGCCGCGTACCGGCGGTGGGTGAAGGTCGAGGCGGCGATACGGACCGGCTCCCCGCTGCCGAGGACTCCGACGCTGCTCGTCCTCTCGGTCGGGGTGACCCTGGTGGCGGCGGTGTTCTGCGGGTTGATCATCGGCTACGCGGACTGACCGGACCGGCGCGTCCGGGCACGCCGGCGCGCCCCGGCCACTGTCCCTGGGCCGTTCCCGCAACATCTGGTTTTTGACCAGCGTTTCCCGGCCGGTGTATACGTTCGCCGGTACGGCCAGGCATACTGGCCAGGTCGGGCGCTTTTGCCCAACTGTGACGGACGCCTCTAGACAAGAAGGGACCGGTGGCCAGGGATGCTGCGGAACGGTCTTGAGCCCTGGCACGTACTCGTGGTGCTGGCTGTCGTAATCCTGCTGTTCGGATCGAAGAAGCTGCCGGAGATGGCCCGCGGCCTCGGCAAGTCGATGCGAATCCTCAAGGCGGAGACGAAGGCGATGCGCGAGGACGACACCCCCGCCCCCGCCCCCGACGCCGCCCCGGGCACCGCGCAGAGCACTGCCGCACCGGCCCAGCCCGCGGCCCAGCCGGCGCAGCCCGCCGTCACGCCGACCCACGTGACCAAGGCCACCGAGCAGCCCCGGTCCACGACCACCGCCTGAGACCGGCCCCGTACCCGGGCCGTCCGAGCGTCGACGAAGCCCCCGCCATCACGGCGGGGGCTTCGTCGTGTCCGGGCCCCACCACCTGGCCCGGGGCCGTCTGGCCCGAGTGGCCGACCCGACTGGCCGACCCTCTTGATCCGTTATCTCCTGAAATGCACCACCGGAGGAACGGAGTTGAGGGATGCCGACGAACGAGCCGGCCGACCGCCCCGGCGATCAGCCCGACCAGCAGCCCGCCGGCCGGCCCGCCCCACCCCCCGGCGACCGACAGCCCGACGCCCCTCCCCCGGGAGACCGGCAACCGGACGACCGGCCCCGCGGCGACCCGTCACCGGGCGTCCGGCCGCCCGGTGACCGGCCGCCCGGTGACCGGCACTCCGACGAGCTCGCCGAGCTGCGCGCCCGCCTCAGCGCCGTCGAGGACCACGACGCCCGGCTGACGGCCCGCCTGAAGGCGCAGGCCACCCAGCAGCACCACCGCGTCCGGTCGTCCTTCGCCGTCCTCCTCGTCCTGCTGGCCTGCGTGCTGACGCCGCTGAGCGTGGCCGCCGCCTGGACCAAGTCCCAGATCACCGACACCGACCGGTACGTCGCCACGATGGCGCCGCTCGCCCGGGACCCGGCGATCCAGGCGGCCGTCACCGACCGGGTGACCACCGAGATCATGAAGCACATCCCGGTCGAGTCGCTGCTGGAGTCGGTCGCGCCCGACGACCGGCCCCGTCTGAGCGCACTGCTCGGCCCCGTCAGCCAGGCGCTCACCAGCGGACTCACCGGATTCGTGCACGACCGCGTCGAGCAGTTGGTCGGGAGCGACGCCTTCGCCACCGTCTGGACGGAGATCAACCGCAACGCGCACGCGGCCGTCGAGAAGATGCTGACCGGGCACGGCGGCGGGGCCGTCGCGATCAAGGACGACACCGTGGTGCTGGACCTCGCGCCGCTGATCGACCGGGCGAAGACCCGACTGATCGACAGCGGTCTGTCGGTCGCCTCGAAGATCCCCGAGGTGCACACCGAGTACACCCTGGTCCAGTCGGACGCCATCCCCAAGGTCCGGACCGCCTTCCGGCTGCTGGACATGGCCGGTTTCTGGCTGCCGGTGCTGACGGTGGCCTGCGCGGTCGCCGGTGTCCTGCTGGCCGTCCGACGGCGCAGGGCCGCCGTCACCGTCGCCCTGGGCATCGCCGGCGGCGCACTGGTCCTGGGCATCGGGCTCTCCGTCTTCCGGGCCGTCTACCTCGACAAACTGCCGGCCGGTGTCGACCAGGCGGCGGCCTCGGCGGTCTACGACGCGCTGGTGCGGTACCTGCGGTCGGCCGTCCGGGTGGTGATCGCGCTCGGTCTGCTGGTCGCCCTGGGTGCCTGGCTCAGCGGCCCCGGGCGCTGGGCCAGGACGGTGCGGGGCATGTGGGCGTCCGGGCTGGCCGCCGTCCGGCACAGCGCGGAGCGGGCCGGGCTCCGGTTCGGGCCGGTCGGCCGGTTCGTGCACCGCTGGAAGACGTGGCTCGGCTGGGTGGCGGTGGCCGGTGCGGCGCTGGCGTTCCTGTTCTGGAGCTACCCGACCGCCCTGGTGACCCTCTGTCTGGCGCTCGCGCTACTGGCGGTGCTCGCGGTCCTGGAGTTCCTGGACGAACCGGGCGGCGGCGCGGGACACCCGGCCTGAAGGAGGAGGCCCGGGATCGGCCTGAGGGACGATCACCCCGGCCGCCCACCGTCCTACGCTCGACACCGTGTGGGGAACGCGAGGGATCGGACTCCGGCTGCTGCGGCCCGCGCTCGTGGTGTCCGGGCTCGGCTATCTGCTGCTGGCGGGCGGGGCGGGCGGCCCGGGCCTGCTGGACGCCGTCGACCGGGCGGTGGGCGTGGGCGCGCTGGTGCTGGCCACGGTCGGCGGGCGGTGGCCGTTCGCCGTGGCGCTCGGTCAGTGCGCGCTGATGGCGCCGCTGGTGGCGCACCCCGTCCAGATCGAGGTCAAGGTCGGCGCCGCGGCGGCGTTCTTCGAGCTGGCCGTCCGCCAGTGGGGCCCCCGGGTCGGGTGGGCGGTCGGCGTCCTCCTCGCCGTGCAGCTGGCGCACGCCTGTACGGGGCTGCCCGGCGGCGTGGTGGGCGCGTGCTACCGGGCGGCGGTGGTCGGCGGCGTGCCGGTCCTGCTGGCCGGCTACATCCGCTCGGCCCAGCAGGCCACCCGGGCGGCCCAGGCTCGGGCCCGCGAGGCCGAACGGAACCGGGACCTCGCCGAATGGGGCGCCCGGATGGGCGAACGCGCCGCCATCGCGCGCGAGTTGCACGACATGGTGGCCCACCACCTGGCCTCGACGGTGCTGCGGGTCGGGATCGCCCGGCACGTCCTGCCGTCCGCCGACCCCCGGATGACCGCCGTCCTGGACGACGTGCACGCCTCCGCCACCACCGCGCTGACCGACCTGCGGCGGCTGCTCACCGCGTTGCGCGAGCCCGACGCCGGACAGCTGGCCCCCCTGCTCGCCGACACCGCCAACCTGCCGGCCACCGTGCACGGCGTGGTCGAACGGTCCCGGCAGGCCGGCCTGCGGATCGACGCGGACATCGGCGGGCGGCTCG
Organism: Kitasatospora sp. NPDC127035; assembly: GCF_042726075.1. NCBI lineage: Bacteria > Bacillati > Actinomycetota > Actinomycetes > Kitasatosporales > Streptomycetaceae > Kitasatospora > Kitasatospora sp. NPDC127035. The sequence goes on from NZ_JBHXDN010000001.1 coordinate 126,745, forward strand.
CGGAGCTGGACGCGCTCGGCGGCCTGACGGTGCTGCGGCTGGTGCAGGAGGGCCTGGCCAACGTCGCCAAACACGCCGGGCCCGCCACCCGGGTACGGTTGCGGGCCACCACGGAGGGCGCCCGGGTGCGGCTGGAGCTGGAGAACGAACTACCGGACGACACGGCGGAGAAGGGGCGGACGGACATGAACGGCGGGCACGGGCTGCTCGGCATGCGCGAGCGGGTGGCGCTGGTCGGCGGGACGATCGAGACCGGACCGGTGCCGGGCGGATGGCGGCTGGCCGCCTCCTGGCCGTTCCCGGAGGGAGCCGGGGCTCCACCGGCACCGTCACCCGTACCGGCACCGTCACCCGTACCGACCCCGGCGGCACCGCCCCGGGTCCGCGGAGGAGCCGCATGACCGGCATCCCGAACGGCCGCCCCGCGGCCACCGGCGCCGCGACCGCCGATCCCGCGCGCCCCGGCCCCACGACCGTCGGCGGCCCCGCGACCATCGGCGTCCTGATCGTCGACGACCAGCAGCTCGTCCGGGCCGGTGTCCGGATGCTCTGCGAGTCCGCCCCCGACCTGACCGTGACCGGTGAGGCCGCCGACGGCGCCCACGCCGTCGACCTGGCCCTGCGGCTCCGGCCGGACGTCGTGCTGATGGACCTGCACATGCCCGGCACCGACGGCATCACGGCCACCCGCGAACTCCATCGCCTGCTCCCCGCCACCCGGGTCGTCGTCCTCACCACCTTCGACGACGACGACCGCCTCTACCCGGCGCTCGCCGCGGGCGCCTGCGGGTTCCTCGCCAAGGACGTCGAACCGGCCGCCGTCCTGGACGCGGTGCGGCGGGCGGCGGTCGGGGAGAGCCCGTACAGCCCCGAGGTGCTGCGCCGGGTGGTGGCCCGGGCCGCCACGGACTGGACCGGCGAGGACGGCCGGCGGCAGCCGGTGGCCCGGTTCACCGGGCGCGAGCACGAGGTGCTGCGGCACATCGCGGGCGGGCTGTCGAACATCGAGATCGCCGAGCGGATGCACCTCGGAGTGACCACGGTGAAGACGCACGTCTCCAACCTGATGGCCAAGACCGGCAGCCCGAACCGGGTCCGGCTGGCGGTACTGGCGATCCGGCAGGGGCTGGCGGGCTGACCCGGACCACGCCCCACGCCCCTCGCGCCACGCCCCCCGCCCCTCGGACGGAGCAGCCCGGCGGGCGGGCACCGGTCGGCGTGCCGCACGCTGGCGGGGATGTCCGCCGACCAGTCTCCACCGCAGCCACCGTCGCAACCGACCCCACGGCAGCCGCCCGTGCAGCCGCCCGGGGACCGCGTCGACCGACGGGCCTGGGGCCTGCTGCTGGGCTCGTTCACCCTGCTGATGATCGGCTACTTCACCCTGCCGCTGCGCACCCTCGGCGACGACCGGCCGGTGCTCAGCTGGTTGGTCTTCGCAGCCGCCCTCGTCCTGCTCTCCGCCCTCCTGCTCGCCAGGATCGCCGACATGCTGCGCGGCACCGGCCACCACCCGGGCGTCTGGCTGGTGTTCCTGATCTGCCTCGCGCTGACCGTCTTCGCCGGCAGCTACTACGTCCTCGCCGCCCATGCCGGCGAGTTCGACGGCCTGAACACCCGGCTCGACGCGCTCTACTTCACGATCGTCACCATGGCGACGGTCGGGTACGGGGACATCACCGCGGAGGGGCAGGGGCCGCGTCTGGTGGTGATCATGCAGATCGTCTACAACTTCGTCTTCCTGGCCGCGGCCGCCGGAGTGCTGAGCAGGCACATCCGCAGCGGCGTCGAACAGCGCGTGCGGCGGCACGGCCCGGGCTGACACCGCCGCGGCCACCCAGGCCCGGGGGCTCACCGCCGACCCGGGGCTCAGCGGCGGCCTGGGCTCAACGGCTCGTGTCGATGACGCAGAACCTGTTGCCGTCCGGGTCCGCCAGGACCACGAAATCCGGGTCCTCCGGGTAGAGGTCCCAGTCCACCCGCTGCGCGCCGAGCCCCACCAGCCGCTCGACCTCGGCCGCCTGGTCCGCCGCGTCGTCGGCGTACAGGTCGAGGTGGACCCGGGGGTGCTCCTGGACGGCCGACTCGCTGCGCCCGAGCGCCACCTGGACACCCGTCCCGCCGGGCGCGACCAGGACCACCCAGCGGTCCCCGACCTCCTCGCCGCCCCGCGGCGCGTACCCCAGGGCCTCGCCCCAGAACGCCGCCGCCCGCCGTACGTCCGCCACTCCGAGCACCACCGAACCGATCTTCAGCATGCGGGTGATTTTGCCAAACGGTCGACCGATCGGGGGCCGGATCCGGCTAGCGTCGAGACATCCACCGACCCGAGGCGAGAGCCTCCACCGGAGAGAGGCATGCCATGAAACCGGTCGACCTGTTCCGCACGGCGTCCGCACTGCCGCAGGCCTGGAGTTCGCGCGCGCTGGGCGACGTGGGGACCGCCCGCGTCAAGGTCCTGCGGATGGACGGGACGGGGGTGGCGGAGGAGGTGCACGATGTCGCCGAGGTGCTGCTGGTCCTCGACGGCCGGTTGGAACTGACCGTCGAGGGCGCCGACCTGTCCGTGCGACCGGGCGAGCTGTGCGTCGTGCCGGCCGGCGCACGCCACACGGTCCGGGAGGGGAGCCTGGGGACGCTCGTCATCGTGGAGTCGACCGCGGCATGACGGCGGGGTGCGCTCCGCCCCCGCCCACCCGTCACGGCCTGCCGACGCCCGCTCCCCGAATCGTCATCGGACGATCACCACGCACCCGGGCCCTGCCGACCACCCCGTGTCGGCCCGTGTGGCCCGGCGCCCCCTCGTGGCGTCGAGGCGGCTCCTGCGGGACTTCGGGGCGAGGTCCCGGCCGGCTAGTCCTCCTCGTCGTCGGCGGTGGCGTTGAGGGAGGTGATCAGGGAGGAGAGCCGGGAGTTCCAGTTCTGGTAGGTCTGACCGTCGATGGCGTGCTTCCGGGCGAGGTCGCGGACGGTCTTCTGGGCGCCCTTCAACTCGCGGACGGCGCTGTCGGTCTGCCCCTCGTTGAGCCGGGCGGTGGCGTCGTCCAGCGTCCGGAGCAGGTCGACCTGACGGCTGCGGTCCTTCTCCACCTGGGTCTGGGCGATGCTCTGGCGCAGGGCGTTGATCTGGACCAGTGGAGCCGGGTTGTGCGGCGCCGGCGTGGTGGGGCGGGCACTGGTGGGCGTGCTGGTGGGTGTCGACGACGGGGTCGGGGTCGCGGTCGGCGTCTGGGTGGGCGCGGTCGGCGTCGGCGTGGTCGCCGTCGCGCTGGCGCTGACGCCGGGTCTGGCACCCGCGGCCGGGGCTCCCGGGTCGTCGAAGGCCGTGAGCGCGATCATCGCGGCGCCGGCGATCCCCACCAGGCCGAGGGCACCGAAGATCAGCGGCTTGCGCCGGTCCTCCTGGACGGGCTCGGGCACCGACCGCGGGGCCGGTACGGGCGCCATGACCGAGGTCGCGGCAGGCGGCCGGGGCGCCGGGGGCTGCGGCGGAAGGAACGCGGTGTGCTGCTGGTCCGCGACCGGGTAGGCCTGCGGCACGGGCACCGCCGCGAGGAGTTCCGTGGTCGGGTCGGCGACCATCAGCCCCGGTATGCAGGAGAGCAGTTCGGCGCGCGCGGAGGCCGCGTCGGCCGGCCGGTCGGCCGGGTTCTTGGCGAGCAGCCGCAGCACGGCGGCGTCCAGCGCGGGCGGCAGGCCCGGCCGCCGGGCCGAGGGCGGCAGCGGCAGTTCGCCGACGTGCTTGTAGGCGATCGCCACCGGCGTCTCGGCGACGAACGGCGGGGCACCGGTGAGCATTTCGGTCAGGACGCAGCCGATCGCGTACAGGTCGGTACGGCCGTCGAGGGGACTGGCGGTGGCCTGCTCGGGCGAGATGTAGGCGGCGGTGCCGAGCACGGAGGCGGCCTGGGTGAGGTTGTGGGAGGAGCCGGCCCGGGCGATCCCGAAGTCGACGACCTTCACCCCGCCGTCGTCCGTGATCATGATGTTGCCGGGCTTGATGTCCCGGTGCACCAGGCCGGCGCCGTGCGCGACGGCCAGGCCCTCGCAGACCGCGGCCGCGATCCCGACCGCCTGCTCGACCGGCAGCCCGGGCCGCTGGGCCAGCAGTGCGGCCAGCGAGCAGCCCTGGACGAGCTCCATCACGATGTACGGCGAGCCCTGGTCGACCCCCGAGTCGAAGACCATGACGATCCTCGGGTGGACCAGCATGGCGGCGTGCTGCGCCTCGCGGCCGAACCGCTCGGCGAACCGCGGGTCGTCGGCGAGGCCCCCGTTGAGGACCTTGACCGCCACCTGGCGGCCCAGCACGTGGTCCACCCCGCGCCAGACGGTGGCCATGCCGCCGACGCCGAGCATCTCGACGAGTTCGTAACGCCCGTTCAGCGCCCGTCCGATCACCTGGAACTCCCCTCACGCGCCCTGTCCGGGGCCCGGACCGCCTCGTTCACCTGTGCACGATAGCCCCCGCGGGCAACGCGCCCGGGCGGCGGCAGCGGCCGGGGAAGTCCGGGAACACGGGGCGGCGGCGGTCCCGGCGGCCCGTCGGAGGGGGGAAGACGGCCGGGGAACCGGGCAGCGGATCCCCGGCCGCCGGCTCGTGGTCGTACCAGGTGACGGTCACGGTCGGGTCCAGGTGCGGAGCTGTGGAGCTGTGGAGCTGAGCAGTCGGCGGTGCGGGGGTGCCGGCCCGCCCTGACTGCGGGCGGGCGGGCCGGCGGGTGTCCGGCCCGGCCGGGCCGGGGGCGCGTCCGGGAGGTGCGCCCGCCGGTCCGGCCGGGGCCGGGCCGGGTGGGCGGCGGGCACGGGGGAGCCGACCGGCCACCCGGAGTCTTCGGGTGGAGCTGGGTACTGCGGCGGAACGGGTCACGCGGGTGGAACGGGTGGTGCCGGGTGGGGCGGTCCGGATGGGCGGCGAGCCCGGGGGGATTCGCTCACCGCCCACCCGGAGTTCTGGGTCACCTCTCGGACGAGGCGTCGTCGGACCGGGTGTCGGACCGGGTGTCGACCTTGTCGTCGGGTCGGCTGTCGGGTCGGCTGTCGGGGTCGGGTGTCGGACGGCCGGTGGCGGACCGGTCGGCCGGCGCGGACGCGGCCGTGGACGGGCCGCCCGGTGCGCCCGTGGACGGCGGGAGCGGTGCGGTCACGGGCGGGGTCACCGCGCCCGCGTCCGCCCTGCCCGTGTCGTTCCCCCCACCGGTACCACCGGCACCACCGTTGCCGCTGCCGCTGCCGCTGCCGGCACTGCCACCGCGACCGTCCCCGGAACCTCCCGAGCCGCCCGAGCCGCCCGAGCGGCCGCCGCGGTCGCGGTCGTCGTCGGAGCCCTTGCCGGATCCGTTCCCGCCGGGCTGCGGACGCGAGGAGGAGTTGCCCCGGCGATCGTCCTCCGACTTCCGGAGCACGTCCGCGCAGTAGGCCTCCACCTTCTCCGGCCCGCCCGCCGCCGCGATGAGCGCGTCGAACTGCGGGTCCTTGACCAGCTGACGCGGCCGCTCGCCCCTGCCCGCCCGGTCCGTGAAGCGCTTGCAGAGGGCGGCCGACACGCCCTGACCCGGCAGGCCCCGGCCCTCCGCGTCCGGCGAGGCCGACGTACCCGGAACCGCAGGACGGCCGGCCCCGGCGGACGGGCCGAAGGCGGTGGGGCCTTCGGACGGGACGCCGGAGGAGGTGCCGGACGACCCCGCGGACGAACCTGCGGACGACCCGGCGGAGGGGGCTGCGGAGGATCCGGCCGACGACCCGGCGGACGGACCTGCGGTGAGCGGCACGGGCGACGGCGTACCGGTCGCCGCTCCGGGCCGCACCGCCGAGGAGGACGACGGGCCCGCGCCGGTCGGCGCGACCGGACTGCGGCGCGGCTCGTCCGCGCCGCCGCCCAGCGCCGACGGCAGGTTGCCCGTGCCCGCCGCGACCGCGACCCCGCCGAGCGCCGTGGCGCCGAGCACGACGGCAGCGGCCTTCGTACTGAAGGCCCTCGTCAGCGCGGCGGTCGCCATCGTTCGTCTCCGGACGGGTGCGGGTACGGCAGGTGCGGCGGGCACTGCCGGAACAGGTGCGAGACGGGCCTCCCGGAACGCGGCCAGGGCCGCGGCCTCCCCGGCCAGTTCACCCTGCGTCGCCGGAGCCGCCGCAGCGGCGAGCACGCGGGCGACCTGCCCCGTCCGCCCGTCCTCGGGCGGCCTGGGGCCGGTGCGCGCGGTTCCGCCGTCCGGTCCGGTGAGCGAGGCGCCCTGCCCGGCCGACGGGCCTCCCACGGCACCGGAGAGCAGCTGCTCGGCGGTGTCACGGTCGATCCGACGGGGTCGGTTGGTGCTCATCTCATGTCCTTCAGCGTCGCGGCCCGGCGTTCTGTCACACCCTGCGGAGAACTTTTTTCGACCGGCGTCCCGGCGCCCTCCCGGACAGCCCTGCCGGTGCCCCCGCCCGTCCGGGCGGCGGGGATCCCCGGTCCGGCCGGCCCCGGCACGAAGGGCTGCTCCAGCAGCTTGGCGAGCCGCCGCAGCCCCCGGTGCGCGGCCATCCGGACGCTGCCCGACCGCTTGCCCAGGACCCGGGCGGCGCTCTCGGCGTCCAGTTCCATCACCACCCGGAGCATCACGGCTTCGGCCTGGTCCCGCGGCAGGCGGGCGATCAGCGCCAGAGCGTCCGAGGTGCCGACCGCGGTGAGGGCCGCACCGGCGGTGTCGTCCCCTGCGGCGAGCTCGGCCAGGTACTCGAACGGCAGGTCCGCGACCGGCCGGCGGCGCCGGGACCGCAGGTGGTCCAGCGCCCGGTTGCGCGCGATGGTGGCGGCCCACCCCCGGAAGCCGTCCCCGTCGCCGGAGAACGAGCGCAGGTCCCGGGCGATCTGCAGCCAGGCCTCGGAGGCGATGTCCTCGGCGTCCTGGGCGCCCTCGGGCCGACCGCCGACCAGCACGCCCAGGTAGCGGAGCAGACCCGGCTGAACGCTCCGGAACAACAGCCGGTAGGCCTCCTCGTCCCCGTCCTGCGCGGCCCGTACGGCCTCGGTCAGATCCACGGGGGAGGTGGCCGCGCGCGCGGGCGGGCCGGGCGGCGGGCCTGACGTCGTCACCGGGACGGACCGGCCGACGTGCCTGTCGGTGCCCGCTCCGGGGCGTTCTGCACTCTGCACCCGCCACATCATGCGCCATCCGGGCGAACAGCCGGCCGTGGCGGAGTCGGACCGTTACGCGGGGCCCGGGGAACGGGCGGGCACGGGTCCGGCGGGCGGTCCGTGACCGCGGCCGGGGATGCCGGTCCGCCGGACCAAGGACAGCCGGCCTTCGGGTCGAAGGTCCTGCCGCCCGCTGGCCTTGGCCCGCAGCGGTCGAAGCGGCCTCCTGCCTATGTTGTCAGTGGACGATCCATTCGGCCGGCCTCTCCCCGGCCCTCGGATCCCGACCTTCGGATCCGGCCTCCGAACCCGGCGGCCGGCCCCGGCCGCCCGCTTCGGGCGGCCCGAGTCCGGCAGCCCTCCCCGGCCGCCGAGCCCCGCCTCCCCGGCCGCCGAGCCCTGCCTCCCCGCTGCGGCCCCCGCCGGAGTCCCGGCCCCTTCCGCCTCCCCACCGGCACCACCCGCCCGCCCGACACGACCGTTCAGGACCCGCCATGACGACCGCCCACAAGCTCTACGAGCGCGGGCTGCGCGACCACCTCGCCCCCGCCCTCCGCCTCCTCGGTCTCACCGGACGGCTCCGGACCTTCAGCCTCCCCGACGAGACCCACTGGGCGCTGCTCGGCCTGGTCGAGCAGCGGACCGAGGACCGGCTCCGCTACACCTTCGACCTGAGCCTGGTCGGCCGCGCCGACTGGGCCGGGGCCGCCTTCCCCGGCCCGCGTCCGGACCCGCGCGCCGTCTACGGCATCGAGGTCTGGCGGGCCCGGATCGGCGAGCTGATGCCGGTCGGCGAGGACGTCTGGTGGGAGGTGCTGCCCGGGCCGCGCTGGCGGGTCGCGCTGGACGACTCGGTGGCCGCCGTCCGGCACTACGGCCTTCCCGAGCTGCGCCGCCGTGCCGAGCGCGACCGGGGCGGCGAAGTCGGCGAGACCTACCTCTCCCCCGCCGAACTGGAGCAGGTCAACGCGACCCTGCTGACGGTCGCGGTCGCCCGGATCCAGCGCGCCGAGCTGGTCGACAAGGCACTCGTGCTCACGGGCGCGTGGACGAGGGCAGACGCGGCCGCCCGGACCGTCCTGCGGGGCGTCGCCCGGGGGTTCCTCTCGGCGGAGGACGAGCGCTTCCGCACCGTCCGCTGCCAGGACACGCTCGGGCGGCCGCTCTGGGACTTCGGCCCGGGCCTCGACCGGGGCACGGGCGGCGACGGGCGCCACCCGGAGCGGTGAGCCGACTCCCGCGCCGGTGAACAGCCCCGAAGGCAGCCTGCCGGTCGGCGCGGAGCCTCCGTCCGACCGCGGGGACCCGTCCCGCCGTCCCGTACTCCGGCCCGTCACTCTCGTCGATCACACCCCATCTGACGCACCATCAGGCATACGATCGTCCGAACATCAGAGGAACCATCCGGACCCCCTGAGAGTCCATAGATAACGAGGGGGTAACGAGCCCCCGTTCGGGAAACGGGGAGCCAATGAGCCGGGCACACGCGCAGACCACCACCGAGGACCGCACCCTGGTCTGGGACGGCTGCCTCAACGTCCGCGACCTGGGCGGCCTCCGCACCACGACCGGCGCCCGCACCACCCGCCGCTCGATCACCCGGGCCGACAACCTGGACCGGCTCACCGCCGAGGGCTGGGACGCCCTCCTCGACCACGGCGTCCGCACCGTCGTCGACCTGCGCAACATCGAGGAGTACAAACCGCTCCTCCCGCTCCCGGAGGGCGTCGAGCTGATCCGCGTACCGCTGGACGAACTCGCCGGCCCCGCCTGGTGGGAGGCGTACGGACACCTCGACGGCACCCCCCTGGCGCTGCGCCCCTACCTGGACCACTGCCCGCACGCCGCAGCCGAGTTGATCACCACGATCGCCGGCGCCCGCCCCGGCGGCCTCGTCGTGCACTGCGGCGCCGGCCGCGACCGGACCGGCTTGGCCGCCCTGCTGCTGCTCGCCCTGGCCGGCGTCGAGCCCGCCGAGATCGTCACCGACTACCTGCTGAGCGCGCCCAACGTCCGCCCGCTGTACGGCATGCTCGGCCTCCCGGACCAGTACCGCCGCATCGACGCGGTGCTCGCCGAAGCCGGCACCACCGCCGAGGACGCCCTGCACGCCACTCTCGACGACTTCGACCCCGTGCCGTACCTGCTGGCCGCAGGCGTCGACCCGTCCGACCTCACCGCCGCCCGGGACCGTCTGATCACCATCTGAATCTGACGCCCCGCCATCCCGGCCTGCTCTACCAGAGCTTGTCGATCTCACCGGGGTAGAGGCCGATCCGGGCACCGGCGAAGTCCGCCCGGTGCCGCCGGGCGCGCCCGGTCAGGAACGCCGCCATGGTCAGCTTGTCGAACCCCTCCCGATCGCTCGGGAAGGGCCGCTCGACCGTCCCGCCGACCAGCACCGCACCCGGGAGCAGCTCCCAGCCCGCCCCCTCGTAGAAGGTCCGGAGCTCCCGGTCGCAGGTGAAGAGCCCGAGATCCGCGCCGCTCTCCTCGATCGCCGCGCGGGCCGCGACCACCAGCCGCCGCCCGTACCCGCGACCCCGCAGGGCCCGGTCGGTGACCACCGCGCTCAGCCCGCTCGCCGCGTACGTCCGACCGGCGTGGTCCAGCGACTTGGAGAGCACGTCGAGCGCGGCCACCACCCGGTCGCCGTCCAGCAGCAGCATCGACCGCGGACGCAACACCGGGTCGTGCACCGGCTCGGCCGACGGGCCGGGCGGCCCGAGCCAGACCTGGTCCTGCAACTCGGCCACCTGGAGCTTCAGTTCGCGAGGCACCTCGGCCTCCGCCAGAGTGACCGTCCGCATCACCGCTCCTCCGATCGACCGGCCCGGACGCCGCTCTGGCAGACTCCGGGCGTGATTCTCCGCACCGCGACCCGCCAGGACCTGCCCGCCGTCATCGCCCTCCTCGTCGACGAGGAGGGCGTGACCGACCCTGCCGAGGTCCGGGTCGACGAAGCCTACGCCCGCGCCTTCGCGGAGGTGGACGCCGACGCCCGCAACGAGATGCTGGTGCTCGACGAGGGCGACGGCACGGTGATCGGCTACCTCCAGCTGACCTACATCCCCGGCCTCGGCCGGGGCGGCGCGGAACGCGCACTGATCGAGGGCGTCCGGGTGCGGGCCGACCGGCGGGGTGCGGGCCTCGGACACGAGCTGTTGACCGAGGCGGTCGCCCGGGCCCGCGCGCGCGGCTGCACCCTCGTCCAGCTGACCAGCGACAAGCGCCGCACCGGGGCGCACCGGTTCTATGCCTCGCTCGGCTTCGAACGCAGCCACGACGGGTTCAAGCTGGCCCTCTGAGCGGCGAGTTGCGCCCCTCGCGCCCCGTCGCCGAGCCATGACCGGGTCCGCGACCGGCCCCGATAATCGTTCGCGGCCGACCGGCGCCGCCGACGATACTGCCCGACATGGTGCACTTCTCCGACTTCGACACCCGCAACTACCCCACCGTGGACGTCAGGACCGGCTACGCCCAGTGGGTGGCCACGTACGAGCAGACCGTCGAGGACGCGATGGACCTCGCCGTACTCGACCGCCTCACCACTCCGGCCTGGCCGGAGGTCGGCCGCGCGGCCGACCTCGGCTGCGGCACCGGCCGCACGGGCGCCTGGCTGCGCGCCCGGGCCACGGACGGCCTGGTGCTCGACGGGGTGGACCTCACCCCCGAGATGCTCGCGGCGGCCCGGGAGCGGGGCGCCCACGACAGCCTCACCGAGGGCGACGTCGCCGCCACCGGCCTGGCGGAGGGCGGGTACGACCTGGTCATCTCCTCGCTGATCGACGAGCACCTCGCCGACCTCGGCCCGTACTACCGCGAGGCCTGGCGGCTGGCCCGTCCGGGCGGCCGCTGCGTGCTGGTGGGCCTGCACCCGTACTTCATCATGGCGGCCGGCATGCCGACCCACTTCACCGGTGAGGGAGGCGCCGACATCGCCATCACCACCCACGTCCACCTGGTGTCGGACCACCTCACCGCCGGCCTGGCGGCCGGCTGGACGCTGGTCGAGATGGCGGAGGCGGTCGTGGACGACGAGTGGATCGCGCTCAAGCCGAAGTGGGAGAAGTACCGCAGCCACCCGGTCTCGGCGGCGTACGTCTGGGAGAAGCGGGCCTGAGTCCCGGCGGAACCGGCGGGCGGGCAACCGGGGCACACGGGCCGAGCAAGGTAGGTAGGCAGGTAGGACAGGTAGGCAGGCAGGTCGGGGAGACGGTCGGAGGACACAACTCGCAGGATCGTCAACCATCGGTTGACGATCCTGCAACGACAACCTAAGGTTGACGCTATGGAGAATCCGATCGTTCCCAAGACCACTCCGCTGCGTCTCGACGACCTGATCGACGCGATCAAGAAGATCCACACCGACGCGCTCGACCAGCTCGCCGACGCGGTCATCGCCGCCGACCACCTCGACGAGCTGGCCGACCACCTCATCGGCCACTTCGTCGACCAGGCCCGTCGCTCCGGGGCCTCCTGGACCGACATCGGCCACAGCATGGGCGTCAGCAAGCAGGCCGCCCAGAAGCGCTTCGTCCCCAAGGACCCGGCGACCCCCGCCGACCTCGACCCGAGCCAGGGATTCGGCCGGTTCACCGACCGGGCCCGCAAGGTCGTGATGGCGTCCCAGGAGGAGGCCCGTCGGGCCGGCAACGCCGAGATCGGTGCCGGACACCTGCTGCTCGGCCTGCTCGCCGAACCGGACGGCCTGGCCGTCCGGGCCCTCGCCGGCCAGGGCATCACCCCGGAGGCCGTCCGGACCGCGACGGCGGCGGTGCTGCCGGCCGCCGCCGCCGAGGTGCCGGCGCTCATCCCGTACGACGCCCAGGGCAAGAAGGCGCTGGAACTGACGTTCCGCGAAGCGCTGAAGCTCGGTCACAACTACGTCGGCACCGAGCACATCCTGCTGGCGCTGCTGGAGCTGGAGAACGGCGCCGGCGTGCTCAACGACCTCGGTGTCGGGAAGCCGGAGACCGAGGCCTTCATCACCGACCTCCTCGCCGCGTTCATCGCGTCGAGCGCCACCGACCAGGGGTGACCGGAGCGTTCCGGGGCCCCGGGACGGGCGGGGCCCCGGAACCCCCGGTGCGCGGACTCAGAATCCCGACACGTGGGTGGTGATGATCCGCACGCGCCCGTCGGCCGCCGCCTCCACCGCCGCGCGAAGGCGCAACGACCGCGCCGGACCGAGCAGTTCGAGCGCCTCCTCGTCGTCGGCCCAGCGGTGGTCGTCCAGTTCACCGGCCGGGACGGTCACGGGGGTGCCGTCCGGGACGGTGCCGAAGTCGAAGAGGAAGTGCTGGGCCGGGTGGTCGAGTTCGTCCGATGCGTGGGTCCAGGAGATGGCCAGCAGGTCACCGGCCCGGCGGACGATCCCGGTCTCCTCCTCCAGCTCACGGGCCGCGCACTCGACCGGCCCCTCACCGAGGTCGATCGTCCCGCCCGGGAACTGCCAGTACTCCCGGTACCCGGCCTTGACGATCAGGATCCGCCCGGACTCGTCCCGCAGGACGCACCCCGCCGCCGCGTAGATCCGGGGCAGTGACGCCAACCACTCTTCACGGGACTTCAACGGCTCGGCCGCCACGGCGGACCTCCTCCGGCTCAGGGGACGACTGCGCCCACTCTGCCATCCCGCCCCGCCGCAGGCAGCCTCAGACCGTCACGGGCGTTCGCGGACGCGGTCGGAGACGAGGCCGGCGGGAGCGGCCGGCAGGCGTGGCCGGCGGGAGCGGGCCTCGGGGGTCCGCGGTGGCCCGCCGTGGCCCGCCGTGGCCCGCCGTGGCCCGGAGCGCCGTTGCGGGTCAGCTCCGGGCCGCGAGGTGCTCCACCAGGCGGTCGAAGCTGGAGTTGAGACCCGCCTCGGCCTCCGGGCCGAGGTACATCTCCGGGACGTCGCGCTGCTGCATGACCACCTTGGTGCGGCCCTCGCCCAGGTCGACGAAGGTGAGGCTGCCCGTCATCCCGATGCCGTCCTCGACGAACTCCAACAGCTCGCCCTCCCGGATCGCCGTGATCGTGCCCCGGACCGGGTAGCGGTCGCCCGTCTCCTCGATCACCATCGTGCTGTCGAACCGCCCGCCGACCTTCGGCTCGATGGTCACGGTGTCCAGCGGCACGTGGGTGCCGACCGGACCCCAGAAGCGGACGAACTGCTCGGGCTCGACGTACGCCCGGAAGACGTCCGCCGGGGTGGCGGGCAGCTCGCGGATGATGGTCAGCTCGCCCAGGTTCTCGCTCATGTCGTTTCCTCTGCTGTGTTCCGCCGCGTTGTGCGGCTCGGTGTCGCGCTCTCGAAGGGGTAGACCGGACCACCGCACGGAACTCATCGCTCCTCGGCGAACTTCTTCGAGAATTTTCGGGAATCCTCCCGACCGGCCGATGAGCCGGGAGCGCAGCACCGGTCTCACCTACGTGAACACCCGACCCAGCACCGGACCCACGGCCGGACCGACCCCCACGCGCCAGGTCACCTGTGACCTCGGCGCCCTGCCCGCCCCCGACCTCGCCGTCGTCGACGCCCTCGCCCGGCTCCGGCTCGCCGCCGCCCGGCAGGGCGTCGGTCTGTCCCTGCGGAACGCGAGCGGCCCTCTGCGGGAACTGCTCGCGTTCAGCGGGCTGGCCGCCGTCCTCCCCACCCAGGCACCTACCGACGCCCCCGGGACCACGGAGGCCGCGGAGGCCGCGGAGGCCGCGACCGCCACGGCCCCGCCCGGCGACCTCCCGTTCCTGGTCCCCGACCGGCTGCCCGGCCCGATCCCCGAACCGCAGCCCGGGCAGCTGACGGATCTGCCGCCGTGGCTACCGCCCGATCTCCCCGCCGATCTCCTGGCCGATCTCCTGACCGGCCTCCAGCCGGGGCGGCAGGCCGAACAGCGGGAAGAGCGTGTCGGTGTCGAGGAAGTTGGTGAGCCCCGCGATCCGGCCCGCTGAAACGTCCAGCACGATCAGTGCCCACGGCTCGTGGCCGCCCTCCGGGCTCGGCCGGTACTGCCCGAAGGCCGGGCTGCCGTTGGCCACCACCGGCACCAGCCGGGAGCCCCGGCAGCCGTGGCCCGGGCCGAGCATCCACTCGCGGATGTCCGTGTGCCCGGTCAGCCACAGCGCGTACGGCGGCATGTTGAGCGTGACGTCCTCGTGCAGCAGCGCGGCCAGCCCGTCCATGTCGTAGGCCTCGAAGGCGCTGACGTACCGGGCGAGCAGCGCGCGGTGGTCCTCGTCCAGCACGGGCGCCGGGCGGGCGGCGGCGGTGTCGGCGGCGAGGGTGGCGCGCGCCCGCTGGAGCGCGCTGTTCACCGAAGCGACGGTCACGCCGAGCAGTTCGGCGACCTCGCCGGCCTTCCAGGCGAGCACCTCGCGCAGGATCAGCACCGCCCGCTGGCGGGGCGCCAGCCGCTGGAGCACGGCGACGAAGGCCAGCCGCACCGACTCCCGCTGGGCGGCCACCTCGGCCGGGTCCCCGGTCTCGGGCACCACCCGGCCGTCCGGCGCCGGGCCGATCCAGGTGACCTCGGGCAGCTGGGCATCGGTCGCGGTGGCCACGGTGGACGGGCCGGCCAGGTCCATCGGACGGGCCCGGCCGTTGCGGCCGTTCAGCGCGTCGAAGCAGACGTTGGTGGCGATCCGGTACAGCCACGACCGCAGGGCCGCCCGGCCCTCGAAACCCCGGTACCCGCGCCAGGCCCGGACCATGGTCTCCTGCACCGCGTCCTCGGCCTCGAAGACGGAGCCGAGCATGCGGTAGCAGTATCCGGTCAACTCCGTCCGGTGCCGCTCCAGCTGGAGCTCGACCGGCTCCTCCGTCATCAGGTCGGCCATCGCCCTGCCCCCGTCCCACACCGTTTCCGGCCCTGCCGGTGATCGGCACGAACGTATCGCAGACCACCGACACCGGCCGTCGCGACCGGGGCGTCGACGGCTCCGGCCTCGCCGACGCTTCGGTCGCCCACCCCGAACGGACGGCGGCGGGGCGGGAGCCGTCGTGCGGCTCCCGCCCCGGTGGAGGACGGAACGGCCGACGAACCGACGCACGGTCCGCATCCGGCCGGCCCGTGACCGGCGCGCGCGGCCGAACGCGATCAGCGCGCGATCAGTGCGCGATCAGTGCGCCGAGTGCTTCTCGGCCCCACGGTGCCGGTGGCCCTTGAGCTCGGCGTGCTGCGCGGGTGCGGATTGCACGGACCCCGTCCGGATGTCCCGGCCGCCGTGCCGGAAGGCCGCGTCACCTCCGTACGCGCCGCCGGCTCCCGCCGCGGCGCCGGTGCGCGGGCTCGGTGGGGACGTCATCGGGGTCGTCGCCATGCCCCGGCGTTCCAGCAGCTCCTGGGTTCCCCTGCGGAGCTTGTCGGTGCTGCCCGGTGTTCGCTTGGTCATCGTCGGCCTCCCATCGGCGGTGGCCGGCCGGGTGTCGGCCGGAGGGACCGCACGGGCGTTATGTCCCGATTGTGGCCGAGTTACACCTGGGAGTCCGTTCCGGTGTCCGGGCGGGGAACCGTCGGCACCGCCCCCCGGCGGCGGACCCTGAACCGCACACCCCGCACCACCGCCTCAGCCCATCACCTCGTGGACGTAGCACCAACGCCAGTCCTCACCCGGCTCGTACGAGCGGATCACCGGGTGGGAACTGTTGTGGAAGTGCGAGGTGGCGTGGCGCTGCGGCGAGAAGTCGCAGCAGCCGATGTGGCCGCAGTCCAGGCAGACCCGCAGATGCACCCAGTCCCGACGGCCCTCGGCGAGACAGTCGGAGCAGCCGTCCGCGGGCGGGAGGGGCGCGATGTCCCGGGGTGCGGCGGCGAGGTCTTCGCAGGCACTCATGGACGCAGAGTAGTGACGACCGCCCCGGACCGCGCCCCGAGACACGCTGCACTCCGCACCCGCCCCGCCCCGCCCCGCCGCAGACCGCCCCGGACACGGACACGGACCGCCGGCCGGTCCGCCACCCACCCGACCCCGCCTCCCACACCGGACCACGCCCGGCACCCCCGCCCGGCGGCCGACCCCGGCGTGGGAGCATGCCAACCGTGGCGGACGTGACGGGGAGAACGAACAGCGACACCGGTGGCACCCCCACCGCCGAGGGGCCCGACCAGGCGCCGACGAGCAGCGCCGGGGCCCCGCCCGACCTTCCGGGCATCGCGGGCACCGGCCGGGTCCGGCAGCCCGTGGCGCTGATCCGTCTGCTCGTCGGCCTGGGCGCGATCACCCTCACCCTCCTGCTCGCCGACTACGCCCGCGCGACCACCGGCGGCATCGCCGCCGACGTCGCCCAGGTCGCCGAGCTGGTACCGCCCCCGCTCGCCGGCATCGCCGCCGGACTCACCACCGCCGCCCTCCTGCTGGTCCCCGCCTACTCGGCGACCCGGCGGCTGCTCGGTGCGGTGCCCGACCGCCGGCACGTCCTCCAGCACCTCGCCGACGGTCTGCTGGCCGCCGTCCTCGCGTACGGCGTCTCGCTCGTCATCGATCTCTGGATCGACGGCCCCGCCCCGTTCTCCCTGGTCTCCGCGCTGACCCAGCCCCTGCCCGGCGACGCCCTCGCCCGCACCGAACCGGTGTACGGCTACCTCGCTCCCGTCCTCGCCTTCCTCACCGCGTCCGGAGCGCGCGAACGACGGGTGCCCCGAGCCGTCCTCACCCTCTCCGGACTCGCCGGGCTCGCCGGCGGCTTCGCCACCCCGATCGCCCTGCTGCTCGGACTGCTGATCGGCTGGACGGCCGCCCACGGCACCCGCTACGCCGTCGGCACCCCGGACCCCCGGCCCCGGCCGGCGCAGCTCCTGCACACCCTGCGCGAGGCGGGCCTGCGCCCGGTCGCCGCCGTCCCGGCCGGCCCCGACCGCTACCTCGTCCACCAGGAGGCCGGCCGCCCCGACCTCGACGTCCAGGTGCTCGACCGGCAGGCGGTCACCGCCGCCCTGGTGCAACGGGCCTGGCGCCGGCTGCGCCTGCGCACCGCCCCGCACCCGCGGGCGCTGCGCTCGCTCCGCACCGGCCTGGAACACGAGGCACTGGTCTCGTACGCGGCCGTCGCCGCCGGGGTCCGCACCTGCCGGATCGCCGCCACCGCCGAACTCGGCCGGGACACCGCACTCGTCGCGTACGAGCGTCTGCCCGGCCGCACCCTCGACCTGCTCGCCGACGACGAGGTCACCGACGCGCTGCTCGTCGACGCCTGGCGCCAGCTCGCCCTGCTCCAGCGGCGCGAGATCTCCCACCGGGCGCTGGTCCCGTCCGCGCTGCTGGTCGACGGGGCCGGCTCGGTGCACCTGGTGGACTTCGCGGACGGCGACATCGCGGCGAGCGACCTCGTCCTGCGCTGTGACATCGCCCAGCTGCTCACCACCCTCGCACTGCGCACCGGCGCCGAACGCTCGGTCCGGGCCGCGGTCGCGGTACTCGGCCCGGACGCGGTCGGCGCGGCCCTCCCGCTGCTGCAACCGATCGCCCTGTCCCGCAGCACCCGGCACGCCCTCAAGCAGTCCTCCGCCCTCGCCGACTGCACACCGGCCCCGGCGGCCGTCCCGCCCCAGCGCCCCGCGCCGGACACAGCGGGCACGCCCGGCGCGCCCGACACGGACGGCACGCCCGCCGCGGCGACGCCTCCCGACCTGCTCGACGCCATCCGCACCGAGGTGCTCCGCACCCGGCCGCAGGCACCGGTCCGCCCGGTCAGGCTGGAGCGGCTGCGTCCCCGCACCCTCCTCGCGGTCGGCGGCGGTGTGGTGGCCGGCTGGCTGCTGCTGCCCCAGTTCTTCGCCACCGAACAGAACCCGATCGCCGCCGTCGTCGATGCCGATCCGCTCTGGCTCGTCCTCGCCCTGCTCGCCGCGGCCGCCAGCCACGTCATGTCGGCGATGGGGTTCGTCGGCTTCGTCCCGGAGCAGCTGGACTTCCGCAACGCGGTGCTCGCCCAGGTCGCCGGCTCGTTCGTGAAGCTGGTCTCCCCCGGCGGGGTGGGCGGCGTCGCCCTGAACATCCGCTTCCTCCAACGGGCCGGCATCCCGACCCCCCAGGCGGTGTCCAGCGTCGGCGTGGGCCAGCTCCTCGGCCTGGTGCTGCACCTGCTGCAGCTGGGCGCCTTCGTCTACCTGCTGGGGCTGGAACCCGGCGGCTCCGAGCTGGACGCCCTGCCCGCCGTGGTCGGCGGCCTCGTCGGGGCGGCCGTGCTGCTGGCCGGGGTGTCCACCGTGCCGCCGGCCCGGCGGTGGCTGGCCGCCAGGCTGCGTCCGCTGACCGCCGAGGTCCTGCCCCGGCTGCTGGAGCTGCTCCGCAACCCGGGGCGGCTGGCGGTCGGGATCACCGGCCAGCTGCTGGTCTCGATCTCGCTGGTCGCCTGCCTGTACTGCTGTGCCCGGGCGGTCGGGCGGGAGCCGGCCTTCGCCTCGGTCGCGGTGGTGTTCCTGATCGGCAACGCGGCCGGCAGCGCGGCGCCGACCCCGGGCGGGGCCGGCGTCGTGGACAGTGCGCTGGTGGCGCTGCTGGAGCACACCGCGTCGATGGAGGAGGGCGGGGCACTGGCCGCCGTCGCGCTCTACCGGCTGCTCACCCTCGTCCTGCCGGTGCTGCCCGGCTGGGCCGCGTTCACCTGGCTGCAGCGCCGCCGGGCCCTGTAGCACCGACCGCCGGGCCCGGCCGTCCCTGACCTCCGACCGGCGCCGGCCCGGCTTCCGGGCGCCCCGGCGCGCGCTCCGGCGAGCGGCTACTCCCGGTACTCGTCCTCGTCGAGCTGTACCACCCGGCTCTGCTCGGCGACGTCCGCGACGTCGGTGGCCGGGTCCGCGCCGAGTGCCCGGCGCTCCGCGAGCTCGTCGTACTCGTCCTCCTCCACCTCTTCGTCCGGCTCCACGGCCTCGGCGACCTCGTCCAGGTAGTCCTCGTGGTTCTGCGGCATGACGTCCGTCCTCGCTGCTCGGAGGCTCCCTCGGGTCCGGTGGGGGTACTGGAAGTATCCGCCGCCGGGCGCCCGGGCGCGACGCGCCGCCCGCCGACCGGCGTACGTCCGCGGCCGCTGCGGGCCCGCCCGGCGGTGGCAGATTGACCCGCGAAAGGGACCAGTAAATGCACCATGAACGGGGTTCACTCGCTCCCTAGGCTCATCGCCATGACGACGAACACGACCACGAACGCCGCGCAGACCCGGACCCAGGACCAGCCCCAGGACCAGGTCCGGACCCGGACCCGGGCCCACGAGGAACACCCGCCTGCCGGCCGCCTCGACTACGCCCGCACCGTCCCCAAGGTCTTCCGCGCGATGATCGCCCTGGACGCCGCCGCCCGGGAGGGCCTCGACCCGGCCCTGGTCGAGCTGGTCCAGGTCCGCTCCTCCCAGCTCAACGGCTGCGCCTACTGCCTCGACATGCACATCAAGGACGCCCGCAAGGCCGGTGAGAGCGACGAGCGGATCTACCTGCTCCCGGTCTGGCACGAGGCCCCGGAGGGTGTCTACAGCGACCGCGAGCGCGCCGCCCTGGCGCTGGCCGAGGAGATCACCCACATCGGCGGCGTCTCCGACACGGTGTACGGGCGGGCCGCCGCACTGTTCGAGGAGAAGGAACTCGCCCAGCTCATCTCGCTCTGCTTCACGATCAACGCCTGGAACCGGATCAACGTGGCCACCCGCAAGGCCCCGGGCACCCGGTAGCCGCCGGCCGCGCCACCGGCGCCCCCGCCCTCGGGGAGAACGGGTCACAGGCCGCCGGGGGTACGATCGGTGCCGTACCAGCAGGGCTTACCCACACCTCCCGGTGGCCCCGAGGCCCATACGAACGACGGGGAAATCATGTCCGGCTCGCACTACTTCACCGGTGCACCCGAGGTCGCCAGCGAACGCCGCCCGATCACGGTCACCCTGCCGGACCTCACCCTGGAACTGACCACCGACGCGGGCGTCTTCTCCCGCACTCGGCTGGACCCGGGCACCCGGATCCTGCTGGAGCACGCGCCCCCGCCCCGGGTGCGCGGCCCGATCCTGGACATCGGCTGCGGCTACGGCC
This sequence comes from Kitasatospora sp. NPDC127035, assembly GCF_042726075.1. NCBI lineage: Bacteria > Bacillati > Actinomycetota > Actinomycetes > Kitasatosporales > Streptomycetaceae > Kitasatospora > Kitasatospora sp. NPDC127035. The sequence goes on from NZ_JBHXDN010000001.1 coordinate 146,857, forward strand.
CGATCGCCCTGACCTGGGCCAGCCGGCGCAAACGGCTGCCGGTCTGGGCGGTCGACGTCAACACCCGCGCGCTGGAGCTGGTCCGGTTGAACGCCGAGGCGCTGCGGCTGGGCAACGTGCAGGCCGCACTGCCCGAGGAGGTCCCCGCCGACCAGCGGTTCGCGGCGATCTACTCCAACCCGCCGATCCGGATCGGCAAGACCGCGCTGCGCAGCCTGCTGGAGCAGTGGATCGGCCGGCTGACCCCGGACGGCTCGGCGTTCCTGGTGGTCCAGAAGCACCTGGGCTCGGACTCTCTGCAGCAGTGGCTGAACGACCAGGGCTACCCGACCACCCGCGTCACGTCGGTGAACGGGTTCCGGATTCTTGAAGCGCGGCCCCGCCCGACGGCGGGCGAGGGCCCCGAGAGTGGACGAGGTACGACGTCGTGAAGCAGCTCCGCGGGACCGAACTGAAGCGGCTGCACCGCCAGTGGCGGCGTGGCAACGAGTTCCGGCTCGCGATGATCCTCGAAAACCTGCAGTCGCCGTTCAACGTCGGCTCGATCGTGCGGACCGCCTCCGCGATGGGTGCGGAGAAGCTGTACCTCACCGGCGACACCCCGTCGGTGCGGTCGGCGGGTGCGCAGAAGGCCGCGATGGGTACCGACAAGTACCTGAAGGTCGAGTACTTCCCGACGATCGCCGAGGCCGTGGCCGCGGCGAAGGGCGACGGCTTCAAGGTCGTCGGGCTGGAGCTGGCGGACGAGGCGGTGCCGATGTTCGCCGCCGAGCTGACCCCGGCGGTCGCCTTCGTGCTGGGCCACGAGGACCGCGGTGTGACGGCGGACGCGCTGGCGCTCTGCGACCAGGTGGTGTTCGTGCCGCAGCTGGGCCGGGTCGGCTCGCTGAACGTCTCCGCCGCCGCGACGGTCGCCTGCTACGAGGCGCGCCGCCAGGGGTACGCGATCACCGGAGCCCCGGACGGCTCCGACGCGGGCGGTCCCGACGAGGGCGACCTCGGCGACGACTGACCGCCACGACCGACCCGCTCCGGCGGGGCACGACGACCGACCCGCCGCCAGCGGGAGGGGGCGCCCCCTCCCGCCGGCGGCGTGCGTCAGACCTCGACGAGCACCTTGCCCCGGTTGCCCTCCCGGTCCACGTAGAGGCTCCGGTACGCCTTCGGGATCTCGTCGAACCCCTTGTGCACGGTCTGGTGGTAACGGATCTCCCCGTCCCGGACCAGCCCGCCCAGTTCCTGGTGCATCTGCGCCAACAGCGGCTCGGTGAACCACTCCTGGGCGAAGATCCCGCGGATCGTGGTGCGCGGGAACATGATGTACGGCAGCAACCGGGGTCCGGTGAGATCTCCGTTCACCGTGGTCGCCCACTGCCAGCACACGGCCACCTGGCTGTCCACGTTGAGCATGGTGAACACCGCGTCGGTGACCGTGCCGCCCAGGTTGTCGAAGTACCGGTCGACCCCGTCGGGCGCGGCGAGCGACAGCGCCTGACGCACCTTCTCGGCGTCGTCGGTCTGGTCGTAGAGGACCACCTCGTCGAAGCCCAGCCCCCGCAGGTACTCGGCCTTGCCCGGCGAGGCGGTGGTGCCGACCACCCGGCCGGCCCCGGACCGCTTGGCCAACTGGCCGACCAGGGTGCCGATCGAGCCGGACGCGCCGCTGATCACCACGGTGTCGCCGGGCCGCACCGCCATGAACCGGGTGAGCGTGCCCCACGCCGTCATCCCCGGCGCGCCCATGATGCCGAGGGCGGTGGAGACCGGCAGCCGCTCGTCGTACCAGGCCGGGTCGAGCCGCCGGTAGGCCGGGAAGACCATCGGGAAGGTCCCGGTCTTCCACAGCTCCTCGGCACCGTTGTGCACGACGTGGCTGCGCCAGCCGCCGAACCCCTGCACGAGGTCGCCGACCCGGAACGCCGCCTCCGGCCCGGCCTCGATCACCTCCATGATCGAGTCGGCGCCCATGTGGTGGCCGATCGGTGTCTCCAGGGCGAGCCCGTTCTGGTACGGGTCGACCGAGACGTACCGCGTCCGGAAGAGCATCTCGTCCGGCCGGAGGTCGATCTCGACGTCCTCGACGACCTTCCGGTAGATCCGGTTGACGTCGGGCACCCCGTCCAGGTGTTCCCGGACCACCCACTTCTCGATCCTCATGCGAGGGCTCCTGTCTCCATGTTCTCGGTGTCCTTCGCGGCGGCACGCTTCCCCGGGGTCCCGCCCGTCCCGCCGGTCTCCCCGCCCTCGCCGCCCCCGTCGGCCGGCCCGGCCTGCCGCGGCGGCCCGCCGACCGGGATGACCCGGTGCGTCGGCAGGGGCGCGCTCAGATCGACCTCGGCCGCGAACTCCAGACCGTCGTCCCGGCAGATGAACTGCACGACGTGCCGGCCGGCGGCGGCCGCCCGGATCAGACCGCCGATGGTCGCCCAGACCCCGGAGAGGTAGAAGCCCGACAGCCCGGGCAGCACCGGACCGCTCTTCTTGATCTCCGCCTCGACCGTCTCGGCGCCCTCCACGAACGGGTTCCACCCCGGGAAGGTGCCGTCGTAGACGCCCGTGTAGCGGACCTGGGTCAGCGGGGTCGACACGTCGGCGACGGCCACCGCGTCCTTGAAACCGGGGAAGCGCTCGTCCAGGAAACCGGCGATGCCGTTGCGGACCCGCCGCTTGGCCGCCATGTACTCCCGGCCGTGCTTCACCGGCAGCGTGTGCAGTTCCTCGCCGCGCCGGACCCGGGACGACTGCTCCGGCCCCTCGTGCAGTGCCCGCCACGGGGCGATGTCCGAGAAGTACGTCGCGAACACCACCGTCGACTCGCGCGGCGCCAGCTCCGGGTAGTGCCGGGTGCGGAACTGCACGTTCATCGAGCGGCAGCGGATCCCGGTCAGCTCCCGCGCCTGCTCCTCCGTCAGCAGGTACGTGGTGCAGGGATCGCCCTGCGGGAAGGGCCGGCGCAGCCCCAGGAAGAGGGAGACGTAGCCGGGCGACAGCTGGCCGGGCTCGTCGATCAGGGAGGTGTACAGCCGCCGGTAGGTGTCGTTGAGGTACCGGCCCTTGAGCAGCTTCATCACCGTGGTGTGGCCGTCCGCGGCGGAGACCACGATGTCGGCGCGGAACTCCCGGCCGTCACTGAGCCGTACTCCGACCGCGCGGTCCTGCTCGACCAGGATCTCCTCGACCTTGGCGTTGTAGGTGATCTCGCCGCCCAGCTTGCGGTACCGCTCCTCGATCGACCGGGCCAGCCCGAGCGAACCGCCCTCGGGCACCCCTGCGGCCTGGTTGGCGTGCGAGGCCAGCTGGAAGTAGAACGGCAGCACCGGGAAGGCCGGGTGCTTCTCGTAGAGGATGAAGTTGAACGCCTCACGCAGCAGCGGGTCGCGGAACCGCAGCGCGAAGTCCGTCATCAGCACCGTGATCGACTTGCGGATGGTGTTGAAGTACGGGACGAACGAGGCCAGCATCCGCCAGCGCTCCAGCCTGCCCATCAGCCCGACGGGCTTGAGGAACGGGTAGACCGCGAGTGCCTTGCGGAAGGTCCGGATGCCGGCGCAGAACTCCCGGATCGGCGCGGCGTCGGCCGGGGAGAGGTCGAGCAGGTGCGCCTCCAACCGGTCCGGGTCGGAGTAGAAGTGGACCGCCCGGCCGTCCCTGCCCCGGACGATGTTGAACACGTCGAAGTGGCGCATCTCCTTGCCCTGGAGCGCGCCCAGTTCGAGCCAGATCTGGTACATCTCGTTGCCCGGTCCGTTGCCGAGCAGCCAGCTGATGCACCAGTCGAAGGTGAAGTCGCTGCGGTCCCATCCGGTGCACGAGCCACCGGGGATCTCGTGCATCTCGAAGACCTGCGTCCGGTAGCCGTTCATCCGGGCGTAGCACCCGGTGGAGAGGCCGCCGAGGCCGCCGCCGACGATGATCATCGTCTCCCGTCGGCGCTTGGCGTCCGGTTCCCGTGTCGTCATTCCAGCCTTCCTCGTCCGTACCGTTGGGTGCGTTGCCGTTGCGTTGCCGTTGTCGGAGGGTGCTCACCACGCGATCGGGAGCGCCTGCAGGCCGTTCACCATCGCGTCCTCCTTCCAGCGCAGTTCGCGCTCGGGGACGGCCGGCCGCAGACCGGGCAGCCGGGCCAGCACCCGCTCGATCGCCACCTGGAGCTCCAGCCGGGCCAGATGGGCGCCGATGCAGTAGTGCACGCCGTGGCCGAAGCCGATGTGCGGGTTGCCCGGGCGGTCCAGGACGAGGCGCTCCGGCTCCTCGAACACCTCCGGGTCGCGGTTGGCGGCGGCGGTGGCGATCATCACGGCCTCGCCGGCCCGGACGGTCACCCCGCCCAGCTCGACGTCGGCGGTGGCGTACCGGGGCAGGCTGAAGCCGGTGAGCAGCGGCACGTACCGCATCAGCTCCTCGACGGCCCTGGGGATCAGCTCGGGCTGCTCCCGCAGGCGCTGCATCTCCTCGGGGTTCACGAGCAGTTGGTAGAAGAAGTTGCCGATCTGGCTGGTGGTGGAGACGAAGCCCGCGATCAGCAGGTCGCAGGCGATCGAGAGCAGTTCCTCCTCACCGATCAGCCGCTGCTCGCGGCAGGCCCGGACCAGCACGGTGAGCAGGTCGTCGCCCGGCTCCCGGCCGCGCAGCTCCAGCACGCCCGCCATGTAGTCGATGAACGCCTGGCCCTCGACCGCGAGCACCTCGCCGGGGGTGACGGCGGAGAGCACCGTCTCGGCCCAGCTCCAGAGCATCCGGTGGTCCTTGGCCGGGATGCCGAGCACCTCGCAGATGATGGTGGTCGGCATCGGGATGGCGAAGTCCTCGACCAGGTCGGCGGGGTGACCGGCGGCGATCATGCCGTCGATCAGCTCGTCCGCCAGCTCCCGGGCCCGCGCCCGCAGCCGCTCGACCCGGCGGGCGCTGAACTCCCGGGCCACCAGCGAACGGAGCCTGGTGTGGTCGGGCGGCTCGGTGGAGAACAGGCCGGCGCCGGTACGGGCGACCGGGCGCATCCGGGGCTGGTCCCGGCCCATCGCGGCGGCGAGGCTGAACCGCGGGTCGGCCAGCACCGTCCGGACGTCCTCGTAGCGGGTGGCCAGCCAGGCGCCGTCGCCGTACGGCATCCGGATCCGGACCAGCGGCTTGTCGCGCAACTCCGCGTACGTGGGGTCGAGTTCGAGGCCGGTCGGCTCGAAGGGGTAGGACAGCGGCTGGTGCTGCCTGAGCATGAGGGGGTCCGCCTCTCGTGCGGGGGTAGCGGGGGTAGCGGGGGCGCCGGGGACAGCGGGAGCGCCGGGAGTGGTGCTGCCGCGCGGCCGGCCGGGGGCGGGCAGGGCGGTACCGGTCTCAGGACACATGGACGTCGACTCCGGTGAGGATCGACCGGGCGAGCCCGGCGTTGTGGGCGATGAACTCGCGGTCGAGCATCTCGGCGTGGGTGCCGAAGCCCTTGAAGACCGCGGTCCGGGTGGCCGAACTCCCGTGCCAGGCACCGTGCCGGCCGGCCTCGTAGAGGGACACCTTCTCGTCGTCGGAGATCACGCTGAGCGCGGCCGCGACCACCCCGAGGTTCGGGGTGCGGCTGCAGAACCTCAGGTAGTCCCGGGCCTGTTCGCGGGTCTCCTGGGCGACCACGTCCGAACCGGTGTGCCGCCGGAGGTGCTCGGCCAGCTCGCGCTCGAAGGCCTGGACGTGCTCGTCGGCGAGGTCGAAGGACTCCGGGATCCGGTGCGAGTCCATGATCACCACATTGGGCACCGCCCGGCCGCGCCGCTCCAGCTCCTTGGCCACCTCGAAGGCGAGATTGCCGCCGAGCGAGTAGCCGAGCAGGGCGCACGGCCCGTCCGGCTGGAGGGACTCGACCAGGTCCGCGTACCGGTCGACCTTGTCGTCCCCGGTCACGTAGTTGAACGCGACCATCCGGTACTCCGGCAGGTGGGCCGCGAACTGGCGGTAGACCAGTCCGTGGCCGCCGGCGGGCGGGAAGCAGAACAGCGTCTGCTGCTGCTCCCGGTTGAACCAGAGGTACGGCTGGGCTCCCTCGATCCGGCCGGTGATGATGGCCTCGACGGTCTTCGCCATCCCGTGCAGGGTGGTGACCTTGAAGAGCTGGCTGACCGGGATGCTGATGTTGAACTCGGCCTGCAGGCCGTGGATCAGCTCGATCAGCCGGATCGAGGACCCCCCGGACTCGAAGAAGTCGTGCTGCAGCCCGGGTTCCTCGACGCCCAGCAGGGTCCGCCAGTGCTCGGCCATCCGGACCTCGTAGAGGGTGACCGGCGGCTCGACGGCCCGGTCCGCCGCATCCGCCCGGGGCGCCGGCAGCGCGGCGACGTCCACCTTGCCGTTGGCGGTGAGCGGCAGCGTGCACAGCTCGGTGAAGTGGGTCGGGATCATGAAGGTCGGCAGGTAGCCGGCCAGGTGGCGGCGGAGTTCGCGGCGGTCGAGCGTCCGCCCGGGCGTCGGCACGCAGTACGCGCAGAGCACGTGCTCGCCGCCGCGGTCGGGCCGGACGGTGACCACCGCCCGCTCCAGCTCCGGCCACTCGGCGAGTTGGGTCTCGATCTCCCCCAGCTCGATCCGGTGGCCGCGCACCTTGATCTGCGAGTCGGCCCGGCCGAGCAGGTGCACCCCGCCGTCCGCGTCCCAGCGGGCGAGGTCCCCCGTGCGGTAGAGCCGGACCGGCTCGGTGCCGTCCGCACCGCCGAGCGGGAGGACGGCGAACCGCCGGGCGGTCTGCTCCTCGTCGCCGACGTAGCCGAGCGCCACCCCGGAGCCGCCGATCCACAACTCCCCGGTGACGCCGGGCGGGACGGGCCGCCCGTGATCGTCGAGGAGGTAGAAGGCGCTGTTCGGGAACGGCCGCCCGATCGGGACCATCCGGCTCGGTTCGAAGCCGTCCGTCGGTCCCTCGAAGTAGGCACTGTCGATGGTGGCCTCGGTGAGGCCGTAGGAGTTGACCAGCCTGGTCTCCGGACCGCAGAGGGCCCGCAGCCGCTCGTACTCCTCGACCTTCCAGACGTCCGAGCCGACCACCAGCAGTCGCATGAACCCCAGGTCCAGGCCCGTCCGTTCGCAGTGGCCGACGACCGTGCGGACCACCGCGGGGACGAACTCGGCGGCGTCCACCCGCTCGGCGCGCATCACCGCGTGGAGCCGGGCCGTGTTGAACAGCAGCTCCCGGCCGACCAGCACCAGGGCGCCGCCCGAGCAGAGCGCGCGGACCACGTCCCCGGTGAAGACGTCGAAGGAGGGGCCGGCCATCTGGAGGTGGACCCTGACCTCGGTGTCCAGCCGGTACTCGGCCCGCCACGCCTGGTAGGCCGAGGCCAGGTTGCCGTGGCCGACGCGGACGGCCTTGGGCCTGCCGGTGGAGCCGGAGGTGTAGATCACGTACGCCGGATCGTCGGGGCCCACCGCCGCGTCGGTGAACTCACCCGGCTCACGGTCCTGCTCCTCGTCCAGTTCGTCGGTGGTGACCAGACGGGCGGGCAGCCGACCGAGCCGCTCCCGGTCGTCGCCGACCAGCAGCCCGGCGCCCGCCCGCCCCACCATGTCCGCCAGCCGGTCCGCCGGGTGACCCGGGTCGAGCGGCAGGTAGGCGGCCCCGGTGCGGAGCACCGCGAGCAGGGCGACGATCAGCTCCGGCGACTTCTCCAGGCAGAGCGCCACCACCGTGCCGGGCCCGGCGCCCAGCGCCCGCAGCCGGGCCGCGGCCCGCCGGGAGCGCTCGGCCAGCTCGCCGTAGCTCAGCCGCACGGTCGGGCCGGACTCGGCGGGCGCCGCCACGGCGAGCGCCGCCGGATCGGCCGCCGCCGCACGCAGGATCAGCTCGTGCACCGGCTCCTCGTGGGCCACCTGCCGGTCCGCGCCGCTCCACCCCCGGAGCACCAGGGCGCGCTCCTCGCGGCCGAGCAGCTCCAGCCCGGTGGCCGCCCGCCCGGGGCCGGCCTCGGTCAGCCCCTCCAGGAGGTTCAGGTAGTGGCCGGACAGCCGGGCCATCGTCTCCGGGAGGAAGAGGTCGGTGTTGTACTTGAAGACGCAGTGGAAGCGGTGCTCCACCTCGTCCTCGTAGGCGGACAGGGTCAGGTCGAACTGGCCCTCCTCCTCGGGGAGTTCGATGTACTCCAGGCGATAGCCGTACTTCTCGGTGGCCACCTTGTGGTGGAGCAGGATGAACATCGCCTGGAAGACGGCGGAGCGGCTCGGGTCGTGCTGCAGCCCGAGCTTCTCCACCAGCAGCACGAACGGGTACTCCTGGTGGTCCAGCCCGCCGAGCACGGTGGTCCGCACCCGGTCCAGCAGTTCCGCCACGGTCGGTTCACCGGCCAGCGAGACGTGCAGCGGCAGCGGGTTGACGAAGTAGCCGTAGACGCCGGCGAACTCCTCGTCGGTGCGGCCGGTCACCGGGCTGCCGACGATGATGTCGTCCTGGCCCGCATAGGCGTGCAGCAGCAGGTAGTAGGCGCTGAGCAGCACCATGAAGACCGTGACGTTGTGCTCGCGGGCCAGCGCGTGCACCCGGGCGCTGAGCGCCTCGTCGAGGACGAAGAACTCGGAGGCGCCGTTGTGGGTCTGGACCGCCGGGCGGGGCTTGTCCGTGGGCAGGCTGAGGATCGGCACCTCGGCCGGCAGGTGGGAGCGCCAGTAGTCGAGCATCTTCGGCGCCTCGCGGCCCGCCAGGAAGGCGTTCTGCCGGTTGAGGAAGTCCAGGTACCGCGCGGTGACCGGCGGCAGCTCGGGCGCCCGGCCCTGCCGCAGCCCCTCGTAGACGGCGAGCAGTTCCTCGATGAAGGTGAAGGTGGAGATCGCGTCCGAGATGATGTGGTGGACGGCCTTCATGATCACCCAGCGGTCCGGGCCGCGCCGGAAGAGCCGGAACCGCACCAGCGGATCGCGTTCCAGGTCGTACGGCCGGCGGTACTCGCGGACGATCAGCGCGTGGATCTCGTCCCAGGCCAGGTGCTCGACGTCGAAGACCCCGAAGTCCGGCTCCACCGCGGCCGAGATCCGCTGCACGGCCCGGCCGCCGTCGAGCACGAAGTTGGCCCGCAGGCCGGGGTGGCGCTCGACCATGGTCCGGAAGGCCACCGCCATCAGCTCGGGCTCCAGCTCCACCCGGACCTCGACCGCCCCGCCGATGTTGTAGGCGAAGCCGTCCGGGTTGAGCTGCTTGAGGAACCACAGCGCCTTCTGGTTCTGGGTGAGCGGGTACGCCGTCTCGTCCTCGTGGCGCTCGACCGCGACCGAGCCGACGCCGACCGGGTCCTCGTCCAGCAGTTCGGCCAGCGACTCGTGCAGCCGGGCGACCAGTTCGCCCACCGGTGCGTTGCTCAGCAGCGCCACCACCGGGAGGGTGGTGCCGAGTTCGGTGTTGAGCCGGGCCCGCAGCTCCATCGCGAGCAGCGAGTCCAGACCGAGGCCGCCGAGGCCGGCGCCGGGGTCGATCTGCTCGACGGGCGCGCGGAGCACGGTGGCGGCCAGGTGGACGAACCGCTCGCCGAGCAACACCAGCCGCTCGGCCTCGCCGGCGGCCCGCAGGGTGTCCAGGAGGCCCGCCCGCTCGGTCACCGGCACGGCCTCCCGGGCGCTCGCGGCCAGGTCCGCGACCAGCGGCGGCGGGGCCGGGTACCAGGAGAGGAAGACCGGCCAGTCGACCACGGTGGCGACCAGCAGCTGGGCCCGGTCCTGCCCGAGCACCCGCTCCAGCACGGCCATCCCGGTCTCCGGGGCCAGCGAGCTCATGCCGCGGCTGTTCCGGTAGTGGTCGATCAGGCCGAGCTCCTCGATCATGCCGGTGGCCCAGGGGCCCCAGTCGAGGCTCATCGCGGGCAGGCCGAGGGACCGGCGGTGGTGGGCCAGGGCGTCCAGGAAGGCGTTCCCGGCCGCGTAGTTGGTCTGACCGGCGGTGGTCAGCAGCGAGGCGATGGAGGCGAAGAGCACGAAGTGGTCGAGTGGTTCGCCGGCCAGCCGGCGGTGCAGGGCGAAGGCGCCCAGCACCTTGGGGGCGTGGACGGCGTCGAAGGTCCCGCGGTCCAGCTCGCCCACCAGGGTGTCCCGGACCTGCCCGGCGAGGTGGAAGACACCGCGGATCGGCGGCCGGTCCAGCCGGTGGTACTCCGCGAGCCAGTCGGCCAGCGCGGACTCGTCGGTGATGTCCAGCGGTGCCGGGACGGGCTCCGCGCCGAGCGCCTCCAGCTCGCGCAGGAAGGCCGCGCGCCGGCCGTCCGGGCTCGCCGGGTCGAGGTCGCGCCACAGCTCGCGCGGCGGCAGCGGGCTGCGGCCGACCAGGATCAGCCGCCGGGCGCCGCGCCGGACCAGGGTGCGGCAGAGCAGCCGGCCGAGCGCGCCGAACGCACCGGTCACCAGGTACGCGGCGTCCGGTCGGAGGCAGGGCGGAAGCGGACGGCTGAGCCCCTCGGTCGGGCGGAGCCGGCTGGTCAGCCGTCGGCCCGGACGGAGCGCGATCTCGTCCTCGTCCGCGAGCGCGAACTCGCGCAGCAGCGCGGCCGCCTCGGCGTCGACGGCGGTGGCGGTTGTGGTGGCGGTTGTGGTGGCGGCCGGACGGGTACCGGGGCCGGAGCCCGGACCGACGCCCGGACCGGTGATCGGACCGGTGATCGGACCGAGGTCGACCAGCTTGCCCGGGTGCCCGGGCAGCTCCTGGTGGCGGAGCACCCGGCCGATCCCCCAGGCAGGCGCACCGAGCGGTTCGACCGGCTCACCGGGGGCGGTGGCCTGCGCGGATCGGGTGACGATGTGCAGCCGGGTGTGCGGGAGTTCCGTAGCCAGCAGGGCGGCGAGCGTGACCAGGCTGTACGCGCCGGCACCGGTGTGACCGGCCACCGCGTCGTGATCGGCGGCGGCCAGCTCCGGCCGGTCGAGGTTCCAGAGGTGGACGACGGCCGCCGGGTCGGGCGCGCCTGCGGCCCGCCGGTCGGCCAGAAGTCGGGCGAGGTCGGCGGCGGAGCCCGGCTCGACGGTGGCCGGCCGGCCGTCGGCCGACGGCCGGTAGCCGGTGGCCGGGAGAACCAGCTGGCAGCTGCCGCCGCGCGCGGCGATCTGCCGGGCCAGCGCCTCGGCGACGCCCTGACCGTCGGCGAACAGCAGCCAGTCGTCCGGGTGTTCGGCCAGGAGGTCGGGGGCCCCGGCAGCCTCCGGCAGCTCGATCCAGGCCGGTTCGACGAGCCAGCCGTCGATGGTGGCCAGGCCGACGGCGGTGGCCGCCTGCTCGATGTCGGCGGCCCGGAACCCGGTGACCCCCCCGAGCGGCGCGCCGTGCTCGTCGTGCACCGCGATGTCACCGACCAGCTCGAAGCCGGCGTCCCGGGTGACGGTCGCGTGCACCCAGAGCGGGCGGTCGCCGACCGCCTCCAGCCGGACCTCCTCGATGGCGACCGGCAGCCGGATCCCGCTCCCGGCACCGGTGCCCGCCACCAGCAGCTGGGGGGTCAGCAGGGTCTGGAAGAAGGCGTCCATCACCACCGGGTGCACCTGGTGGTCCGCGCCCTGCCCGGCGACCGCCGTCGTCGGCCGGACCCGGGCCAGCGCCTCGCCGGGGCCGATCCAGACCTCGTCGATGCCCTGGAACGCCGGGCCGTAGTGGTAGCCGAGCCCGGCCAGCGCCGCGTAGCAGTCGGCCCCGGAGAGATGGCGGACGGCCCGTCCGCGGATCGCCGCGACGTCCAGCGGTCGCCCCGGTCGGCGCCGCTGGCCGGGACGGACGGTCCCGACGGCGTGCACGGTGCGCTCGGGGCCGCCCCCGCCCGGGGCGCCGTCCTCGCCGCCCGCGGCAACGCCTCCGGCTCCCGCACCGCCGGTCGCGATGGTGAAGCCCCCGTGCTCGGCGGAGAGGGTGAGCCGGACGGCGCGGCTCTCGTCGTCCGGGAGGAACAGCGCCTTGCGCAGCTCGATGCCGGCCAGCGCGGCGTCCGTGCCGCCGGTCAGCGCGCGGACCGCCTGGACGGCCATCTCCAGGTAGCCGGCGGCGGGGAAGAGCACCTCGCCCTGGATCCGGTGGTCCTCCAGGTAGGGCAGCGCCTCGGCGTCCAGCCTGGCCTCCCAGGCCGGTTCGGCGCCGGCCAGCCGGCGGCCGAGCAGCGGGTGGTCCAGCCGGCCCTGCCGGACCGCCTCGACCGACCGGGGCTCGACCCAGTGCCGGTCCCGTCGGAACGGGTAGCGCGGCAGGGGAACCGTCCGGCCGACGGGCTGGAGCACCGACCAGTCGACCTCGACACCGAGGTTGTGCAGGGCGGCCAGCGAGGCCGTGAAGGTCGCCTGCTCGTCCTCCTGGCGGCGGATCGAGGGCAGCGTGCGGACCTCGGGACGGTCGGCGCCCCCGGGGCGGGCCTCCACGGTCTCCTGGATCGAGCGGCCGAGCACCGGGTGCGGGCCGATCTCCAGGAAGAGGGCGTACCCGTCGTCGGCCAGCCGCTCGACCGCCTGCTGGAAGCGGACGCTGTCGCGGACGTTCTGCCACCAGTAGGCGGCGTCCAGCTCGGTGCCCCGCGCGGTGCCCTCACGTCCGGTGAGGTAGAGCGGCACCTGGGCCGGGCGGGGCTTGAGGTCGGCGAGCGACTCCAGCAGCTCGTCCTTGATGAGCTCCATCCGGGCGCTGTGGTAGGGCACTTCGACCGTCAGCGGGCGCACGAAGACCTGTTCGGCGGTGAGCGCGGCGGCCAGTTCGGCCAGCACCGTCTCGTCACCGGCGAGGGTGAGCGACGTGGGGCTGTTGATCGCGGCCACCGAGACCGCGTCTCCGTACGGGCGGAGCCGGCGGACCGCCTCGGCCTCGGTGAGTGCGACGGCCAGCATGCCGCCCGTCCCGGCCAGCTTCTGCTGGAGCCGGCTGCGGTGGACCACCACCTTGACCGCGTCCGCCAGGTCGTAGACGCCGGCCTCGTGGAAGGCGGCGACCTCACCGGTCGAGTGACCGACGACGGCGTCCGGCCGGACGCCGCGACTGCGCCAGAGCGCGGCCAGACCGACCTGGACCGCGAAGTTGGCGGGCTGGGCGAGCCAGGTCTCGGCCATCCGGGAGTGCGCCTCGTCGGCGGCCAGCTCGTCGGTCAGGGACCAGCCGGTGAGTTCGGCGAGGTGCTCGGCGCAGCGCTCGACGGCCTCCCGGTAGACGGGTTCGGTGGCGAAGAGCCGACGGCCCATCGCCCACCACTGCGGGCCCATGCCGGTGAAGACCCAGGCCAGCCTCCGGTGCCGGGTCTCGCGGCGGTGGCCGGTGAGCACCCGGGGGTGGGGCTCGCCCCGCAGGTAGGCGCTGAACGCCTCGTCCAGCGAGGCACGGGCGGTGTGGCCCCGGGAGTCGTAGACCACGGAGAGCCGGGCGTCGTGGTGCTGGCGGCGGTGGGCCAGGGTGTGGCCGAGGTCGACCGGGCGGGCCGCGGTCCCGCCGCGGACGCCGGCCAGCTCGGCCTGCACGCCGGCGGCCAGCTCGGGCAGCGCGGCGGCCTCCCGGGCGGTGAGCGGCAGGACGGTCCAGACGGGCTGCCCGTACGGCCCGGGCTGCGCGACCGGCACCGGCTGCGGGGAGGACTGCGGGAAGGACTGAGGGAAGGACTGCGGGGACGACTGCTCCGGCGCCGGATGCTCCGGGGACGGCTCCCGCGACGACGGGAACGACGGCTGCGGGGCGGCCTCCAGCAGGACGTGCGCGTTGGTACCGCCGAACCCGAAGGAGTTGACCCCGGCGCGGGCCGGCCCCTCGTGCGCCGGCCAGGGAGTCGGCTCGGTGGGGATCTCGTACGGCAGGGTGGCCGGGTCGATCGCCGGGTTGAGCTGCTCCAGATTGATGTGCGGCGGGATCAGCCGGTGCTTGAGCGCCAGCGCGGACTTGATCAGCCCGGCCAGTCCGGACGCCGACTCGGTGTGCCCGATGTTGGTCTTCACCGAGCCGACGTAGCAGCGGTCGCCGGGGCGGCGGCCGACCGCCAGCGCCCTGGCCAGCGCGTTCGCCTCGATCGGGTCGCCGACCGGGGTGGACGTGCCGTGCGCCTCGACGTACTGCAGGCCGCCGGGGACGATCCCGGCCTCGGCGCAGACCCGCTCGATCAGCGCGACCTGCGCGTCCGGGTTGGGCACGGTGATGCCGTTGGTGCGGCCGTCCTGGTTGACGCCGCTGCCGATGATGACAGCGTGGACCGGGTCGCCGTCGCGGACCGCGTCGGAGAGCCGCTTGAGCGCGACCACCGCGACGCCCTCGGCCCGGACGTAGCCGTCGGCCGCCGCGTCGAAGGTGCGGGAGCGGCCCTGCGGGGAGAGGAACCCGCCCTTGGTCTCGGCGATCGTGTACTGCGGCGCGATGTGCAGCAGGGTGCCGCCGGCCAGGGCGAGATCGGTCTCACCGCGCAGCAGGCTCTGTGCGGCGAGGTGGACGGCGACCAGGGAGGAGGAGCAGGCGGTGTCGAGGGAGACGCTGGGGCCGCGGAAGTCGAAGCAGTGCGAGATCCGGTTCGACACCATCGTCATCATGGTGCCGGTGGCGGTGTGTGCGGCCAGGGTCTCGAAGGAGAGGTCCGAGAACTGGACGATCTTGTAGTCCAGCGTGAACGCGCCCACGTAGACGCCGACCTCACGGCCCGCCAGCTCGGCGGGCTTCTGCCCGCCGTCCTCCAGCGCCTCCCAGGCCACCTCCAACAACTTCCGCTGCTGCGGGTCCATGTGGTCGGCCTCACGGCCGCTGATGCCGAAGAAGGCCGGGTCGAACTCGTCGAAACCGTCGATGTAGCCGCCCCGGCCGCCGACCAACCGGCCCGGCTTGGCCTTGTCCCGGCTGCCCAGGGTCGCCACGTCGTACCGGCTGCGCGGGGTCGGCGTGATGCAGTCCTTGCCCTCCACGAGGTTCTGCCAGAACGACCGGTGGTCGCAGGCGCCGCCGGGCAGGCGGCAGCCGATCCCGATGATCGCGATCTTCTCCCGGTCCTCGCCGGCCGGGGAGGGGGAAGGGGCGGAGGCGGCCCGCGCGTGAGCAGCGGTACCGGCAGTGCCGGCGGGGTCGACGGGCGCGGAGAGGTCAGAGAGGTCGGAAAGGTCGGCTGAATCAGGAGAGTCGGGGGATGCGGCGAAGCATGAATCCGTCATGGTCGAGTCCTTGAGTCGCTGCGTTCGCGCGCGGCACGAGTGTGGGAGAGCCGCACGGGCATGGGAACAGCGGCCGTGGCCCGGCTCCGGGCAGGCCGGGAGACGGGCCGGCCGAGAGGGACGGGCCGGAGGAGAGCCGGGATTGAGCGCGGACGGTCGGACGGGAACGGAGGGCCGGCCGGTCGAACCCCCGGGCCCCGGACCGACCGGACCTGCCGGCGCGACCCGGGCGGTCAGGTCGACTCGGTCGCCCCGGCGAGTCGGACGGGTCAGGTCGATCCGGTCGGGGAGTCGTCGGCACGCACCGGCCGACGCCAGGCTTGGAGGTGACTGGCGATCACTTCCCCGGTAGCGGGGAAGTCGGCCGGGTTCTGCAGCCCCACCTCGACCGGCCGTCGGCCGGGCCGCCAGGTGAAGCTACCGAAGGCGTGGTCCCAGACGGAGAGGTCGGAGCCGTAGTGTCCGGCCTCCGCCAGGTCGACGCTGTGGTGCAGCCGGTGTTGTTCGGGCCCGGCGAGGACGTGGTTGAGCAGACCGATCCGGACGTCGATGTTGGCGTGCACGAAGTAGCCCTGGGCGACCACGAACAGGCCCACGACGAACACCGTCTCCGCCGAGAACCCGGCCAGCGCCAGCGACACCTGGACCGCGCCCTGGGTGAGCACCACGTCCAGCAGGTGGTTGACGCCGTTGTTGGCGACGTTCACCTTGTCGGGCACGTGGTGCACGCCGTGCAGCCGCCAGAGCCGGGGGTTGGTGTGACACCACCGGTGGACGAGGTAGTTGGCCAGCGAGCCGAGCAGCATCGCCACCGGGATCTCGACCCAGAGCGGCAGGGCCGGATGCGGCGGCGCCAACCAGCCGACGAGCGTCGTCACGGGCACCTGGGACAGGGCTCCGCCGATCATCGTCAGCACGAAGTAGATGCCGTACCAACCCCACTCGCGCACACTGGGAGTCCACTCCGATTCGTACGGAATCAACCATTCCAGAAGCGTCAGATAGGCGATGGTTCCGACCAGGAAGAGCTGACTCGCCCGGCCGAGATCCCAGCGCAGACGCAGGGCCGCGACCGCTATCGCCACGAGGGCGACCAGCAGGGACGGGTAGGCGACATGGCGCAGCGCGGCCCGGAGCTGCCCTCCCATGACGACCCCCTTTCGCAGTCCACCGTCGAACGCTCACCGAAAGTGTTCGTTCAGATACTAAGGGCGCCCAGAAGTCGATGCGAGGGATTTTAGAAAAGAATCACATGGCGTTCAATTTGTCTGATGATAAGCAAACAAACTATCCGCCAGAAAGAGTGAAGAATCGGCCAAGCGACCCCGATCAATCGATTAGCGAATCATCACTCCGGAGCGCTTCACACTCCGGACCACGGGCGCCGTCTCCAGCGCCACCACCCCCTCCAGACCGCCCAGCCGACCGGTCAGGTAGGCGTAGAACGCCTCCACGTCCCGGCAGACCAGCCCGGCCACGAGGTTCGTGGGGCCGGTCGTCGCGGCCACGAACCCCACCTCCGGATGCTCCGCCATCGCGCGCCCGACCGCGGCGAGCTTCCCCGGCGCCACGGTCAGCCAGCAGAACGCCTCGACCTCGAAGCCGAGCAGCCGGGTCTCCACGTCCACGTCGAAGAAGAGCAGACCCGACCCGGTCAGCGCGGCCAGCCGGCGCCGCACCGTCGCCTCCGAACCCCCGGTCCGGGCCGCCAGCCCGGCCAGCGGCGCCCGCCCGTCGACCGCGAGCGCCGCCAGCAGCGCGCGGTCCAGCTCGTCCGGTACCACCGGTACCACCGGCACCGCAGCCGCCGCGGTCGCCTCCGCCTCCGTCGGCTGCGCCTGGCCCGCACGCAGCCGACGCACCTGGTCCGCGTCCAGTGCGGAGGTCCGCCCGCTCCACGCGACCGTCCCCCCGACGAACGTCCGCAGCAGGTAGTGCGCACTGACGCCGAGCACCCGCGGCGTCCGGGGAAGCTTCCCCAGCAGGAGCTCCTCCCGGTCCGGCCGGACCTGCGAGCGGGTGTTGCAGACGATCTCGCCGCCCGACAGCAGGCTGACCCAGGACGTGTCCGGCCGACGGGCCAGCGCCTCGGCGAGCGCCGACGCCGCGTCCGGGACGCACCGGATCCGGGTGAGCCAGTCGACCTCGCCGAGCCGCCGGGCGTCGGTCCGCCCGACCACCCGCACCACCCCGGCGGTCCGCAGCCGTTGGTAGCGGCGCGCGACCGTCTGGTCGGAGACCCCGAGCACCTCGGCGATCCGCCGGAACGGCACCCGGCCGTCCACCTGCAGGGCGTGCAGCAACGCCCGGTCCAGCTCGTCCAGCGCCACGGTTTCCATCACCGGGACGGTAGTGGATGTCGAGATCCGCCGGAACGACCCCACGGGGCGGCGCGGACGGCGGCTCCGGACCGAGAGTGACGGTGCGCCGGGCCGCCCGGGCCGGCGCACGGACGAAGGAGTACGGGGATGCGGAAGTGGTGGCCGCTGATCGCGGTCAGCCTCGGGGTGTTCATGCTGCTGACCGACATCAGCATCGTGATCGTGGCACTGCCGGACATCGGCGCCGCGCTGGGCATGGACTTCGACGGCCTTCAATGGGTGATGGACGGCTACGCGCTCGCGCTGGCTGCCCTGCTCCTCGGCCTCGGCGCGCTCGCCGACCGGGTCGGCCGGCGGCGAGTGTACACGGCGGGCCTGGCGGTCTTCGCCGTCGCCTCGCTGGGCTGCGGGCTCGCCCCGAACGGCGGGGTGCTGATCGCGGCGCGGATCGTCCAGGCCACCGGCGGGGCCGCGATGTTCGCCACCGCGATGGCCCTGCTCAACCTCGCCTACCGGGGCCGGGACCGGGCGGTGGCGTTCGGCGTCTGGGGCGCCGTCAGCGGCGCCGCGGCCGCCACCGGGCCGGTCGCGGGCGGACTGCTCACCGAGTACCTGGGCTGGCGGTCCGTCTTCCTGGTCAATCTGCCGGTCGCGGTCGCCGCCGTGATCCTCACCCGCCGGACGCTGCCGGAGTCCCGGAACCCGGACGCGCACCGGATCGACCTGCCCGGCGCCGCCGCCTTCACCGTCGCGGCGGGCTCGGCCGTCCTGCTGCTGATCCGCGGCGGCGCGGACGGCTGGACCTCACCGTCCGTCCTCGGTGCGGCCGGGACGACCGCCGCCGCGCTCGCCGTGTTCCTGCTGGTCGAGCGCCGCAGTCCGCACCCCCTGCTGGACCTCGCGCTGTTCCGCAGCCCCGTCTTCACCGGGGTCATGCTCTGCGGCCTGGTCTACTCCGCCGCCGCGTTCTCCTACCTGCCGTACACCTCGCTCTGGCTCCAGTCGGTGCTCGGCCGGGGCCCGATGGCCGCAGGTCTCACGCTGCTGCCGATGAGCCTCGTCGCCTTCGCGGTCTCCGCCCTGGCCGGCCGCCGGCTCGCCGTCCTCCCCCCGGCGGTGCCGCTCGCCGGCGGGCTCGCCGTGATCGGCGCGGGCGCCCTTCTCCAGTGCACCCTCGACGCCTCGTCCACCTGGACCGCGCTGCTTCCCGGCCTCGCCCTGACCGGGCTCGGTGTGGGCGCGGTCAGCCCGGTCCTGGCGGCCGGCGCGATGGCCGCCGTCCCGCCGGAGCGCGGCGGCATGGCGGGCGGCGCGCTCAACACGTTCCGCCAGCTGGGTCAGGCCCTCGGGATCGCGTTCCTCGGTCTCGTCCTCCACCAGGGGCTGCGGGCCTCGCTCGCCGACGGATCCACCGGCGTCCCCGATCCGGAGGCCGCCGCCCGCGCCCTGAGCGCGGGTGCGCCGGTGCCCGGTATCCCCTCCGAGCTGGTCCGCGCCGCGTTCGCCACCGCGCTCGACCGCACCCTGCTGGTCGCCGCCCTCACCGCGCTGGTCGGCGCCGCAGTCGTCGCGGTCCTCCTCCGGGCCCGGCCGACCCCGGCCCGACCTCCGGCGGACGGTCGACCCTCTGCGAACGGCCGGGCCACGGAGGAGCGGCCGACGGGCACACTCGCCCAGCGATGACGGTCCGCCGCCTCGCCCGCGCCGGACGTCCTGAAGGAACGGAGTGAACGGAAGGAACGGAAGGAACGGACCAGGACCGGCCCGAGCAACTGATCCGTCGCGAGGTTCGGATCGTCCCCGGCCCGGAACCCCGGTGTCCGGTGCGTCCGGGGCCGGGGGTCCTGGGCCGGGGCCCTGGCTCAGCCCCCGGAGGGGAGCCACTCCAGCGACTGGCCGTGCGGGCCGGTGCGGGCGAGCGGCCGCTCGTTCAAGGCCAGGGTGAAGAGCAGGTGCTCGGTCGCGGGGACGTCCGGCAGACGGCGGTCCACCTCCGGAAGCACGCCCGGGCCCTCGTTGGAGATCCAGGGGCATGCCAGCTCACGCATCGTGGCGGCGAAGGACTCCCGCTCGTCGGGCGTCAGATAGGCGATGACCGCGCTGTGGAAGACCACCGGCGTCGCTCCCGCCGGGGCGGCCGCCACCAGCTCGCGGATCGTCCCGTTGAGGTCCCCGCGGACCAGCTCGGGCGGCTCGGCGCGGGCGATCCGCACGGCGCCCCGCAGCCGGGCCAGCCGCTGGTGCTGCTCGGGCCAGACCAGGGACTCCAGCCACCGGACGTCCTGCGGGTCGGTGACGTCCAGCGGGTTCAGGTCGACGCCGGCCCGCCACGCGATCTCGGGCAGCCGGACGGGCTCCGGGACGACCGCCCCGCCCCGGTCACCGCCGGGCGGGGCACCGGACCCGCTGCCCGTCGTGAGGCACTCCAGAACGACCGGGCTGTCGGCCGGACCGAGAGCCGTGACACCGTCTCCGTGCCGGTACAGGTAGCGGTACCGGTCCGGATACAGGCAGAGGCCCGCCGAGGCACCGACCTCGATCAGGGCCAACGGCTGCGGCAACCGGGCGAGCACCGGGAGCAGGGCGGCGCACCGGCCCGGCTCGTTCGTCTGCGTCCGGCGCTCCAGGACGGTGGCACGCACCCGGGGCCAGTGCCGGGCGGTCCAGTCACGGAAGGCGGACTCGTCGTCGATCGGGCCGCCCAGGAAGCGCACCGCGCCCAGCAGCAGGTTGGGCTGACGCTTGGGCGGCGGGAGTTCGTCGATCAGTGCGAGCAGACCCGGGTCGCCGGAGACGGCCGAGGAAAGCCTCTCGTAGGACGGGGAGTTGCCCCGCGCCTCCGTCGTCGCGAACTGCCGGTACCGCCCCGCCGTGTCCACTTCCCGCTCCCCCTCCCGGACGATCGAGCCGGCAGCATACGAGGAGGGCCCCGGAGTCCGCCACGGGGCCTTCCGGCGGGCCGACGCCGGGCCGGGCCGGGCCGGGCCGGGCCGGGCCGGGCCGGGCAGCCGGAGCCTCCCCCCGCCCCCCGTACCGGCAGCTCGCGCGTCACCCGGCCGGGAGTGCCGCGCGGAACGGCCCGGGGTACCCGATCGGCGGAGCGACGGCCTCGGTGACGCCCTGCTGCCCGAGGACGTCGCAGACCGACGCGAGCAGGGCCGTGTCGCAGTAGATGTGCAGTTCGGTGATCTTCGCCCACTTGATCCGCAGGACGTGCACGCCCTGGTTGGAGTAGTGGTTGCCCTCCCGGTCGGTGAGGTGGTCCACCCACTCGACGAACGCCACGGTGTCCCAGGGCCAGCCCTTGGCGACGACCTTCTTCAGCTCGAAGCGCAGGTCGGGCATGACCTCGGCCAGCCTGTCGTACCAGCGCTGGATCTGCTCCGCGTCGTGCCGCCCGCCCGCCAGGGCGTGCGAGCCGGAGAACCAGTGCTCCGCGTCGGGGGCGAACTGCCGGACGATGGCCGGGTAGTTGCCGCGATTGACCTCGGCGAAGGAGTTGCGCAGGTTGCGCCGGACGATGGCGTGATACACGTTTCCACCCCTGCTCGGCATGGTGACGACCCGTCATCGACTCTAGGACCTCCCCGCGGCCGACGGCGTCCCGCCCTCCCCGGGCCCGACGCGTTCCACAGCCGCGCAGGGGCGCAGGCGCCCACCGGCCCCGGGCTCCGGCTCCGGCTCCGGCTTCCCGCGGCGGAGCGAGGCGGAGCGACCCGGAGGCACCCGCTCGGCTCAACCCGAATCGTGGTGCGCGGCCGTTGTTCGCAGACTCGATACAGGGGCGGACTCCAGGGTCGGACCCATACGGAAGAGGCATCCTCATGAGCAACGGTCTTCGCCACGTCCTCGCGGTGATCGCGGTGACGTCGGTCGGTCTCGGCCTGGCGTCCTGCGGCAGCGCCAAGGAGTCGACCGGCAGCACGTCCTCGGGCAGCGCGGCGTCGGGCGGGACGATCAAGATCGGCCTGCTGCTGCCGGAGACCAAGACGACCCGGTACGAGCAGTTCGACCGTCCGCTGATCGAGCAGAAGATCAAGGAGCTCGCGCCGAACGCGCAGATCGACTACTACAACGCCAACGAGAACGCGACCACCCAGCAGACCCAGGTCGACACCGCCCTCACCAAGGGCGACAAGGTGCTGATCCTGGACGCCGTGGACTCCAAGTCGATCCAGTCCTCCGTCCAGAAGGCGCACGACGCCGGCGTGAAGGTGATCGCCTACGACCGCCTGGCGCAGGGCCCCGTCGACGCCTACGTGTCGTTCGACAACAAGAAGGTCGGCGAGCTCCAGGGACAGGCCCTGGTGGAGGCCGTCGGCGACAAGGCGAACGCCGGGCAGATCATCATGATCAACGGCTCGCCCACCGACCCCAACGCGGCCGACTTCAAGGCGGGCGCGCACAGCGCGATCGACGGGAAGCTCCAGATCGGCAAGGAGTACGACACCCCGAACTGGGACCCGAACAACGCCAACCAGGAGGCCGCGGCGGCGATCACCGCGATCGGCGCCCCGAACGTCGTGGGCGTGTACTCGGCGAACGACGGCATGGCCGCCGGCATCGCGACCGCGCTCAAGGCCGCCGGCCTCAGCGTCCCGCTGACCGGCCAGGACGCCCAGCTCGACGGCGTCCAGCGGATCCTGGTGGGCACCCAGACCATGTCGATCTACAAGCCGTTCAAGCCGGAGACGGACGCCACGGCCCAGATCGCGGTCGCCTTCGCGCAGGGCAGGACGCCCGATCCCGCGCTGCTGCCGACCACCGTGACCAACGGCAGCGGCAACTCCGTGCCCGCCAACCTGATCACCCCGATCGTGCTGACCAAGGACAACATCAAGACCACGGTGGTCGCCGACGGCCTCTACACCCCGCAGCAGATCTGCACCGCCGACTACGCCGCCGCGTGCGCCGAGGCCGGCATCTCCTAGCAGCACACCGCCCGGCCCGCCCGGCCCGCCCGGCCCACCCGGCACCGGCCCCGGCCCCGACGCCCGGGGCCTGCCCCCGGCCGCACCACACGGCCGGCCCCCCCGAATCCGTAGACGCCCCGCCCCGCCCGGGCGGGGCAAGGGAGTTGGTCACTGTGGCAGGTGAGACCGTCCTGGCCCTGCGCGGGGTCTCCAAACGGTTCGGCGCCGTGCAGGCGCTCACCGACATCGAACTGGAGGTGCACGCCGGCGAGGTGCTCGCCCTGGTCGGCGACAACGGCGCCGGCAAGTCGACCCTGGTCAAGGCGATCGCCGGGGTGCACCAGCCGGACGAGGGCGTCATCGAGTGGAACGGCAGGCCGGTCTCCATCCACCGGCCCCAGGACGCCCAGCACCTGGGCGTCGCCACCGTCTACCAGGACCTCGCGCTCTGCGACAACCTCGACGTGGTCGCCAACCTCTTCCTCGGCCGGGAGATCCGGCGCTTCACCGTGCTCGACGAGGTCGAGATGGAGAAGCGCTCCCGCGAACTGCTGGACACGCTCTCCATCCGCATCCCCAGCGTCCGCATCCCGATCGCCTCGCTCTCCGGCGGCCAGCGCCAGGTCGTGGCGATCGCCCGCGCGCTGATCGGCTCGCCCAGGGTCGTGATCCTGGACGAGCCGACCGCCGCGCTCGGCGTCGAACAGACCGCCCAGGTGCTCGACCTCGTCGAGCGGCTGCGCGACAAGGGCCTCGGCGTGATCCTGATCAGCCACAACATGGCGGACGTCATGGCGGTCGCGGACACCGTCGCGGTGCTCCGCCTGGGCCGCAACAACGGCGTCTTCGAACGGCGCTCCACCACCCAGGAACAGATCATCTCGGCCATCACCGGTGCCACGGACAACGCCGTGACCCGTCGGCAGGCCCGCGGCACGGAGGGCACCCAGTGAGCGACGACACCCCGGACGGCGAGCAGCGCCGCCACGTCCCGCTTCCCGAGGACAGCATGCCGAAGGGGGGCGTCAACGCACCCGTCCCGGTGGCGCCCGAGGCGACCCCCGCCGTCGACCCCCGGCTGATCGTCCGCCAGGAGGGCGTCAAGGGCTACCTGGGCGAGTTCCGCCGCCGCCTCGGCAGCGGCGAACTCGGCTCGCTGCCGGTCGTCCTGGCCCTGATCGTCATCTGGGCCGTGTTCGGCAGCCTCAACAGCAGCTTCCTCTCCGCGCAGAACCTCTCCAACCTGTCGCAGCAGATCGTCGGCACCGGCATGATCGCGATCGGCGTCGTCTTCGTCCTGCTGCTCGGCGAGATCGACCTGTCGGTCGGCTCGGTCAGCGGCCTGTGCGCGGCGATCTTCGCGGTCATGAACGTCACCCACGGCGTGAACCAGTGGGTGGCGCTGATCGTGGCCATCGCCGGCGGCGCCGTCGTCGGCCTGATCCAGGGCCTGTTCTTCGCCAAGGTCGGCGTGCCCGCCTTCGTCGTCACCCTCGCCGGCAACCTCGGCTGGAACGGCGCCATGCTGCAGATCCTGGGCTCCAGCGGCACGGTCAACCTCTCCGGCAACGACATCGTCTCCAGGCTGTACAGCACCATCTACGGTCAGCAGGCCGCCGCGTACGGCGCGGCCCTGGTCGGCGTCGCCCTGTTCCTCCTCGCCACGCTGGTCGACACCCGCCGCCGCCAGCGCGCCGGAGTACCCTCCCGGCCGATCGTGGACATCGTGCTGCGCACCGCGGTCCTGGCCGTCATCGCCTTCCTGGCGGCCTACACGCTCAACCAGTACAAGGGGCTCCCGCTCGCCCTGCTGATCTTCCTGATCTTCATCGTGGTGCTGGACTTCGTGCTGCGCCGCACCCGGTACGGCCGCCAGGTGTTCGCCCTCGGCGGCAACATCGAGGGCGCCCGCCGCGCCGGCATCAACGTCTCCTGGATCCGGATCAGCGTCTTCGTCATCTGCTCGACGATGGCGGGCATCGGCGGCCTCTTCCTGGCCGCGCAGATCCAGTCGGCCAGCCAGACCTCCGGCGGCGGCAACCTGCTGATGAACGCCATCGCGGCGGCCGTCATCGGCGGCACCAGCCTCTTCGGCGGACGCGGCAAGACCTGGTCGGCCCTGCTCGGCGCGCTGGTGATCGGGTCGATCCAGTCCGGCATGAACATCCAGGGCCTCAGCAACGCCATCCAGTTCATGATCACCGGTGCGGTCCTGCTCGCCGCCGTCGTCATCGACTCCCTGGCCCGCCGCACCCAACAGGCCGCCGGCCGCGCCTGACCCCGCACCACCCCGCGCACGCAGAAGCCCGGGTCGGATACATCCGACCCGGGCTCCGTCCGAGCCGCCTGCGGGATTCGAACCCGCGACCTACGCATTACGAGCCCGAGAGTGATCATGATGGCTGCTGCCAGCACCGATCACTTGGTGATGAACCCGCAGGTCAGGAGGTTGCGCCGTGATCCACGATCTGGTCCGAGCTGGCACGTGTTGTGCCGTCCGCTCACGCATCGCTCACGCAGACCTGCCTGTATCAACACGGCACTGCCCCGACCTAGCAACTTCCGTCATCGGCCCTCACGGCCATCAGCACCCGTTGCAGCGCCGTGATGCGCCGATCCCCATCGGGCCGGGTCTCCAAGGTACGGAGCAGTAGCGCTTCCAGTTCCTCTTGCGCCACGCGAGGGTGTCCTGCCTCCCAGAGCAACTGGGCTCGTCGGTAGCGCGCCTCCCAGACCTCGTCGTGGTCCGCGCCACGCGCCCGAGACCAGCCCTCTGCCACTTCCTTGAGCAGTTCAGCAGCCGCCGCCGGCTGCCCTGCCCGGTACAGGGTCTTACCGAGGTCCTCCCGTGCTGCCAGAGTATCGGAATGGTCCATCCCCAGTGTGCGACCGCGACGCTCAACGACCCCGCGGAGCCGGGAAGTAGCCTCTGCAAGTTTCCCCTGGATTGCCTCGGCAATAGCGAGATTGTGTCCCATCCTCAGGGTCGCTGGATGATCTTCCCCTAGGGTGCTCCGACATCTCTCCAGCCCATCTCGATACTCACCCTCTGCCTCGGGGACCCGCTCCTGGCCAAGCAGCAGGAAGGCCAGGTTTCCCTGGACAGAAAGAGTCTGACGGTGATTGGGACCAAGAACACGAGCGCACACTGAGCGGATCTCCCGGTAAGCGTCCTCGGCTTCGGCAGTGATCCCCCTGTCATCGAGAATACGGGCGAGGGACAGCCGCGTGGCTAGGGTCTCTGGGTGCTCAGCTCCGAGTCGACGTTCCTGCACCTGCAGGATAGACGTCTGCTCCTTCTCAGCCCCATCTAGGTCGCCCTGAATGCGCATCACAACGGCGAGATTATGGCGCAGCATCAGGACTGCAGGCTGGTCTTCCAAATGCGTATCCGCCGCGTCCGCGAGGGCTTCACGGTAGACGCTCGCCGCCTCCTCTAATTCACCGAAATCCTTCAAAGCGACCCCGAGACTATTACGGGCAGTGATTGTGTCGGGATGCGCGGGCCCAGACCTCCGCTGTTCGTCGTCCGCGATTTCTCGAAGCTGACTAATCGCTTCTCTTAGCTCACCACGTGCGTGTAGCACCGCCACGAGATCGTGTCGGACATCCAATCGGCCACCGTCGTCCTCTGCCAGGGCGTTCAGCGCCTGACGTAGTTGCTCCTCCGCCTCGGCAAGGCTTCCCTGCTGGAGCAGGAGCGTGCCCAGCGACGCGCGGACGTTGGCGACGTTCCGGTGGGAGCCGCCGAGGACTTGCTCCTGAAGCGTCAGGACCTGACGCATCTCGGATACCGCGTCATCCGTTCGCCCCATGCGGCCCAAGGCCATCACCCACTCAAAGCGAGCATTGAGTGTGACTGGGTGATTCCTTCCATGTCGCGCGGTCGCCGCGGCCAGGATTGACCTGAATTCCGACTCTGCCTCCACCATGTCGCCGATGAATCGCAGTGCCGCAGCGTGACTACTGCGGCCTGCCAGCACGTTGGGATGGTCGTCAACGAGCTGCTTCTTCTGCGCCTCGATCAGCTGCTCGAAGACCGCCGAGGCGCTTTTCGCATCGAGTTCGCCTCGCCGCATGAGCAGTACGGCCAGGCTGTGGCGTGAGTCGAGCGTGTCGGGATGATCAGGGCCCACGATGCGGGTCCGTGCGTCCAGCACAGCCCTGATCTCGGCCTCCGCCTCACTGAACTCCTGACGCAGGAGAAGCGTGGTTGCAAGGTTGGAGCGGGTGATTAGCGTGGACGAGTGATCGACTCCGAGTGTTTCCTCCTCCAGTTCAAGTACCCGGCGGAATTCCTGCGCTGCGCGATCGTTCTCTCCCTGATCTCGAAGGGAGATCGCGAACTCGTGGTGGGCCTCGAGGACATCTGGGTGCGTTTCGCCCAACTCAGTCCGCAGCCCTTCTAGTACTTGGCGCCCCTCGTCCGCCGCTTCTTCAAAGCGCCCCATGCTTCTGATACAGATCGCGCGGCCGTGTCGCGATCGAAGTGTATTCGCTGCGTTTGCGCCGTACAGCCGGGTTTCATGGCGAATCACCTCGTCGTACTCCTGCTCCGCCTCCTCAAGCTTCCCTCGCTGCGATGCGGCCCTTGCCCGTTCGTATCGCACGGTAAGGGTCGTGGGGTCAGCCTCCCCGAAGTACCTGACGCACTCCTCCACGATGCGGTCGAGTTCGGCCTCGGCCGCCTTTAGATCACCCATCTCCTTAACCGCGATCGCCCTGTGCCGACGGATGTTGACGCCGATCCAGGGGCTTACTCTCTCGGATTCGGCTCGCGCCAGCGCTTCGTCTGCCAATCGGCACGCCGCCTCGTAGTCGCCCCGGACGCTCAGATAGGCCACGGCAACCCCAGCGCAGAGCAACACATTGCCGAGACGCTCATTGGCAGCGGTGCTGCCCCATTCTGGCAACCGATCGATCACGACTAGCCAGTGTGGGATGAGCCCCTGCCAGGTTGGCCAGGAACTCGGGTCCCGTGTATTCGCCAGGTACGGAGTGGCAGCTACAAGTAGGTCGGCAGCCGAATCCCATACCTCTCGGTAGTCCAGAGGGGCCGATAGGAGCGGGGCAACCGACACCTCGGCCACCAGTCGATGGATCTGGTACACAGGCTCTGCCGAGCGCACATTGAGTCCGATAAGGCCAAAGCGGCTCAGGCCGCCCATCGCCGCTCTGATTGCCCTGGGCGGTAGGTCCTCGGGCCACATCCCCAAGGCGGCAATCGTGGACGGATTGATCAAGACCTTCGGCAAGGGCGCGGCAGGCGCGAAACAGGACAACAACTGCAACAAGCCACGTGCCGATGCCGTCCCCTGACGTTCGAGCAGGGCGAGGGACAACTCCCAGGTACCAGCGATCGTCCGGCGGGCACGTTCCTCCTCGCTTCGCAGATCCCCGTGCACACCCTCGTGTACGTCGTCGAGGAACAGTGGGGAATCGTCAAGAGCATCGACGTACTCGGCAAAGGTCTCGGCTTCAGCCAGCGGGTCGCCGTGTGCCATAGCCAGGTAAGTGCCCGCCAAGTGCAACGCGAGCGGCAGAGAGCCGAGGCGATCGGCCAGCGCCACGGCGGAGTCCATGTCCCCCGCTGCGGGCGCCAGTTCCTGGAGAACCTGGCCTGCAAATTCGAGTTCAAGCACCTCGAGGCGGTGGAAGCTTGCGACCCGGTTGCCCCAGGATCGGTTGTTGCTGTCGCGGGTGGTGACCAGGACCCCTTGTGACTTGCCAACTGGGGGCCTGACCCAGCCCGTGCCGTCTGCCAGTGCCGTTCCTGGACACGAAAGCACATCGAGATCATCGGCATCGTCGAAGATGAGCAGCCAAGGGCGATCCAGGGTCGCCAGATGGCGCCAGAGCAGATCGGCGGCGGGCCGCCCGCCCTTTTCCCAGGCATGGGTCACGTGCTCGGTCGGAGCGCCAGCCAGGAGGGCCGTGTGTCGCATCCCGTCGGCCACGGCCGCTGCGGATCCGGCCTGGATCCAAAAGACCTCGACCCCGGTCTCCCTAGCCCGGTCTGCCACAGACAGGGCCACCGTAGTCTTGCCCACCCCGCCCATTCCGGAGAGGACTTGGATGCGTGGATGATCCTCCGTTCCGGTCGGCACGAGCACTGTAAGGACTGTGAGGATCCCGTCCCGGCCCAGAACGGCCTCCGGCAGCCTGCCGTACGGCGCCTCCACTGATGCCAACGCGAGCAGTTCCTCGACCGATGGAGTCGGATTGGCGAGTCCCGTTGCCAAGTTGATGTTGACGGCAGCTTGGAAGACCGCCCCTGGGGCGTTGAAGCCCGTCGAACCGACGACAGTGTTCGCTGTTGCGCCTCGATCTGGCTGGGGCGGGATCGCCATCATCGCGCCTGCTCGCCCTGACCAAAGGACATGTTAACCGTGCCATTGAACGTAGCACCCGGCGCGTTCAGGCCGTGGGAGTCCCGCACAGTGTTGACGATGCCACTGGCTGGCAAGACCAGGCGAGACAGCCACTCCTCCATCTCGCTTCGGAAGTTCGGGTCCGCTGCGGCCTCACGACGCAGCGCCTCGCTCAGCACAGCGACCGCATCCGGATCGCTACTGTCCCGCCCATCCAGTGCGGCAACGGCCTGGCTGTCGCTAGAGAAGCGGCTCCGAAGGCGACGCCACAGATCCGTCACGACCGCCTCGCTAAGGCTTCCACTGGCGCCGCTCAAAGCCGCCAGCGCAAGCTCGGTGGACGTCATATCCATGTCTACTCCGGTGAGTTGCTCACATCGTCACGCCGCAAAGCACTCTAATGGCGCATGGCCGCGATGGTCGGTACCTTGTGAAAGGCCTGGCGATCCAGTCATGTTGAACGGCTGCGGCGCAGCTCGGGCGGCTTACGCGTCGGGTCGAGCTTCAGGTTGGAGCGAGAATCGTCGGCCTCACCTTCTGCAAGCCAGGCGTCGAGCGCTGTCCGCCGGTAGTACACGCGGCCGGCTAGCCGGAAGCTCGGCGGCCCCGACCTTCGGTCACGCAGTCCGTACATGGCCTTCGGCGTCCTGCGCACATAGGCCGCAGCCTCCGCCAGCGTCAGGACCGGCGACCCCACGTGGGTCCCATCGGTTCGATCTGCGACAGTCATGTTCGGTCCCCGCCGTCAGCACCCGCAGCGAGCTGTGCCCTGATCTCGTTGATGCGGCTCTGCGTGGCAGCGGCGCTCTTCTGCTGACGTTTGAGCCTCGCTTCCACTGACGTCAGCTCGGCGGCAAGACGCTCCCGCTCAACCGGACCAGGCGTGCCCGGCACGCGCACGACGCCGTTGTCGCAGAGCGGCCCGATCCGCTCGCTGGACACCACTCCCCGGTCAGCCTCACACTCCGGGCAACGAGCGATCCCCATCGAGTAGTAGCTATGGTCGCGGTGTTGTGTCGTCTCCTTGACGTGGTCGCAGGTCAGCGTCAGCTTCCAGACATCCAACTCCTTCTTCCGGTCCTCGGACCGCGAGGAGAAGAGGATCTTCGCGATCTCTTCGGCCTGCTTCGGGCCCATCGGCGGCGTAGGACAGCAGCCGAAGCAGTGCAATACCGGAGAGCCCGAAATGCCCCAGCGCCCCTCGTGGCACTCGCCGTGCCGCTCCTGGAACTGCTTCTCGGCGACGTCGCGTTCCTGACGCTCCTGATCTGTCATTGGCGACCGGGAAGGCCTGTCGCCTGCTCGGCCAAGAAGGGGTTGCCCACAGCCGCGACATGGCACGCCGGCCTTGTACTCCTCCCAGCTGAGGTATTTGCCCTCGCGTCGCCACCGCTTGCGACGTTCCTCGTCCCGCTGGTGCCGTTCCTCACGGGCCAAGGCCTCGCGACGGGCCCGCGCTGCGGCCCGTTGCTGCCGTTGCTCCTCCGTCAGTTTCGCCATGACCCTGCCGCATTTACGCCTCCTTGTTCAGGCCACTCACAGCATCTTGGGCACGCCGCCACCGTGATTGGCAGAGATGTACCAATCGACCAGGAAGCGACAGACTCTACCGAGGGTTCGACCGAACTTGGCAGGACAGCGATGGGAGATGAGAGCTCCGAGACCGTTCTCCCACGGTTGGCGGGGAGTGCCATGGAACCCCTGCCGCACATTCCACTCCAGATGCCGGTCCCGGCGGGCTACCCAACTGCGGACCGATGACAGCCGAGGGCAACGGGGCGCTGCGACTCAGGACTGCGGCTGGCCAGAGGGGCCTGTCTGTTCGGCAGGCTGATCCAGCTGCTGCTGGCGGCGCCGTTGTTCGTTGCGCAGGTCCTCGACTCGCTGGGTGAACTTCGCCAGCGCCTGGCCCCCTGGTCGGGTCCGAACTCCTGGTAGGCGCCAACGCCAAGGGCGACCGCGTTTGCTTCTTCCTCGATCGCGTCGGCGGTCTGCTGGAGGAAGTAGCTGCGCTCGCGGTACCTGTAGTAACCGGTGAACATGAACACAGCGGCATCTCGCTGCCGAGCGTAGAGCGCTGAACGCGCCCTTGCAGGAGATTCGCCTACACGCCCGCCATCACGTTGGCCAGTGTCTGCTTGCTCGTGATCCAGTCCGTGTCACCGGCGGCGACCGCGTGCTGCACCGCCTTGAGAACGGCCTCGTTGGCCTCGGCCGGCCGGGCCAGATGTGCCCGCATGTAGTGCTTGAAAAGCACGGGCAGCTGGTCCGGCCGAGTAGCCGTCTTGGCCTTCAGGGAGAAGACGGGGAGGAACCACTGCTCGAAGCCGTCCTTGACCTCCTGGGTGGCTCGGTACGCCTCGTGCAGCGGCTGCAGGCTGGCCGTGTCATCGTAGGGGAGGTGACCGTGCAGGGCGTACTGAAGCCGGGTGCCGCCGTGTTCACGGAAGTGCTGGCCGTGGGCGGCGATGTGGTTGGCCGCGTTCTCGGTGATGGTCATGACGGCCGTGTCCGCCTCGTGCCGGCGCGCTGCGGCGAGGACGGTGGCGTGGATACCGACGCGTGGGTCGAGGACGAGGCCGCTGAGGCCGATGGGCGAGAGGTCGATGCCGTGGTCGCGGGTTCGGGAGAGGATCAGGCGCTGGGCAACGTTGGCAGCGGTGTGCTGGAGGTGCTTGGGCTGCTGGCGGTGGCTGGCGTGGATGTCCGAGCGGTCGAGGACGGGGCGGTCCTTCGCGAGTTCGGCGACGAGGTGGAGGCCGGTGCGCTCCCGGGTTTCGGTGCTGCCGCAGGCGTTGCAGGGGTGGTTGCCGGTGCCGGTCATGTGACCGCAGGCCCGGCAGGTGGGGACGGTCTCGCGGCTGATGCTGAGGGTGCCGGCACGGAGGTTGTTCTCGATCATCTCCAGCGCGAGGTTGGCGACCTCCGCGTCGGTGTCGGTCAGGATGCCGCCCACCGGGAACTGTCCGGACGTGTACTTGGCGGCAATCAGGTCGGCCTCGAACCGCTGGCGGGGGATCGTCGGGCCCTCAGCCTGGCGGTGACGGAGGTCTCCGGCGAGGGTGACGGTGTTCCACAGGTGGGGTGCGGGCGGTGAGCCGAGGATGGCGTTGAGGGCGGCGGCGAGGCGGATGCCGACGGCCTTGCCGGGCCGGGTGGCGAGGGTGAAGGGCCCGTTCTGGACGGGCCCGTTGAGGAACAGGTGTCGCACGGGCTCCTCCTAGATCGGCGGGATGGTCGTTCCCGTCCGGGTGAACCGGCCGTCTCGCAGTTCGTAATGGAGGATCGCGGCGTTGGGCATCTTGCCCTTCCGCTCCTCGGCGAGGATCTCGGGCAAGGTGCGGGCTTCGAGCAGGGATCGAAGGGCCACCGCGGCGGTCTGGTGGGTGAAGGCGACAACGGTCCGCGATTCCTGAAGTTCGGCCTGGGCGAGGGCGGCGAACTCGGCGGCCCGCTTGAGCACGCCCTCGGCGAGCGACTCTCCGCCGCCCGGCGCGGTCCAGATGTGCTTGCGCCGGCGGCGGTCCTCGGCGAGTGCGGGGTAGCTGTCGTAGAGCTCGCGCTTGGTCATGTAGGTGGCGTCGCCGTAGTGCTGCTCGTCCAGGAGCGCGGTCTGCCGGGGCCAACCATCGGGGAGGGTCGGCAGGGCGATCGCGGCGGTGTCGATCGCCCTGCGGTAGGTCGAGGTGTAGACGTGCAGGTCGGAGCTCGCGAGCTGCGGGAGGACCTCGGCGAGCCACTGGGCCTGCCGGAAGCCGCGCGGGGTCAGGCCGACGATGGTGCGGGAGATGGCATGGGCGGCGGCTCCGCTGTAGGGGCGGGGGTCCTGGTAGAAGCCGTTGTACTTGTCGGCGTTCTCGACGGACTCGGCGTGTCGGATGACGAGCAGGGGCAAGACGAGGCTCCTATCCGGCGAGGTTGGCGACGTAGGAGCCGCTGACGGTCCAAGGGGTGAGTTCGATGCCGAAGCCGCTGTGTTCGCCGTCCTGGGTGTGGACGAGCTTGCCGGACAGGTGCACGGTGTCGCCGGACCTGAAGGCGCCGGTGTAGGCGCCGAGGTACGAGCGCATGTGGGTGATCCGGCGGGCGAAGGAGTCAGCCTCGTCGATGGTCGAGCTGAGGATGGTCTTGACCTTGATCCCGTAGACGGCCGGGGTGGTGAGACCCTCGGCGTGGTCGGTGATCTTGGCGAGGAGCGAGATCTCGCCGATCTCCTTGGAGGAGATCCGAGCGAAGGTCTTGTCGCGGTCGGAGCGGATGGGTTCGCAGTTGATGTGCGCGCCAGCGTTGGCGGTGAGCCCTTGGAGCTTGCGGCGTTCCTGCTTGATGAGGGCGTCGAATGAGCTGCCCTCCATGTACTTAGCGCGGCGGATGTACAGCCGGGTGAGGTCGTCTCCGTCGTACGGCCGGATCAGGTCGATCTGCTGGAAGAGCTCCTGTGCAGCCTGGTAGCCCTCGGGGCCGTAGCAGACGAGGTCGATGTCGGAGCGCTCGTTGAAGCAGCCGACGAGGAAGGAGCCGGTGACGCCGATCAGGCCATGGGCGTCGTTCGCGGTGATCCACTCGGTGATCGCCAGGAGGTCCTTGCCTGCCGGGTTCTCGGCGACCGCGCCTGGGGCCTCGTGGATGGCGGCGAGGGCCTGGCGGCAGGAGTAGTGGACGGCCACGTCCTCGCGCGGGATGCCGGTGATGACGCAGCCGAGGGTGTCGGAGTAGACGTAGCACTCCGGCCTGCCGGCGAGGATGCCGAAGGACTTCGACACGACGCTGTTCTGCCGGTAGGTCCGGTCGAAAAGCCGCCGGTCGCCCTTCTCGTCAGGGTGGTACTTGACGTAGCCGAGGTAGTGGCTGCCGGGGTGGCTGTCGCCGATGACCTTGAAGACGACTCCGTGGTGGTCCATCAGGTAGTCGCGGTCACGAACGGTGGGAACCGGCCTACCGGTGTTCAGCGGTGAACCGTTCCAGAGTGGGGAAGGTGCCGGTGTCGATCGTGTTGGACGACTCATACTGATCAAGTCCCATCGTGAAGAGGGTGCGGCGGTACTGCCACTTGATGTGCTTGTCGTGCCGCGTGGGGTCGGTGGGACGCATGAGGGCCAGGAAGAAGAAGCACTTGACGAGCAGGAAGTCACCCAGGTGCTCGCTCACCCGCTGCCCGATCAGGGACGCTGTGGTCTCGTCGAGTGCGCCGGTGTAAGCGGCGCGCTGTTCCGGGGTGATGCTGTAGCCCTTGCCGCCGCCCTTGAAGGCCACGATGTCGAGCGCGGGGTAGACGTCGTAGCCGAGCGGGACCGGTCCGTGGTGCTGCCAGTCGATGACGCCGGCCTGAAGGACGTTGGGCAGGCCATAGTCGAGATGTCCATGCACCATCGGGAGCTGGGCCAGCCGGTCGAGGGCGTGCTTGACCGCTTCGTGGACGCGCGGGGTGTCGAAGTCCGGGTTCTCCTCGAAGACCTCAGCCGCGAAGGCCGCCTTCTCGAACCACGGCGTGGCCGGGAGGGGGTGCCTCGCCTGGGCCTGCATGAGCTTCGATGCGACGGCCGCCGCCGTGCTGACCACCTGGTAGCTGACCTGACCGTCCTGCCTGGCGTCGGCCAGCGCCTCCTCGTGCAGCGAGCTGTCGCCGATGGCGCGCTCGATGACGAAGTAGCTCTCGTTCTCCGAGCCGCTGTCGACGATCTCCGGCACCGGGTAACCAAGGCCGGCGGCCAGCTGCTGGAACTCGGTCTCAACCCGCAGATCCTCACCGCCGGTCCGCTTGTAGAGCAGGCCGTCGGTGGACCTCCACACCGCGCCCTGCGTGGCCGTTCTGTCCTTCACGAACTCCCAGTCACTCATCCATCCATCCTTCCGTAGAGCAGAGTTCGGGTGGAGCACGGCTGCTCCGCGCGAGTCGGACGGGGTGGGGCCGGCCGCTCCCGGGGAAAAGAGCGACCGGCCCCCGTCACCGCCCGGCCGGTGCGCCTGGACCAGCACGGGCGGAGTCGGTAGGCGCGCGGCGAGCGGTGCTGCGAGAACCATCTGTACGCGCGGGCGCGTGGCCAGGTGGGCGCGTGGGGACGGTGCCTGGGACGGTCGGTGCGGACGAGGCTGGCGATGAGTGCCGCCCTTCGGGCCGAGCGATGGTGCTCGGGGACCGCGACAGCGGGCACGGCCAGTTCGGCCCAGACCTTCTTGCCATGGGTCGTCGGCTCCGCGCCCCAGGTCTCCGACAAGCCCTCGATGAGCAACATGCCTCGACCGGTGGTCAGTTCGTCGTTGCCGAAGTTGGCGGCCCCGGCGGGCATCCGGCGCGACGGGTCGTAGACCTCGATCACCACCCGGTCGCCGTCCGGAGAGAGGTAGATGCCGGCCAGCAGTCTTCCTGGCGCGTGGATGACCGCGTTGGCGAGCAGCTCGTCGGCGACCAGCGCGATGTCGCCCAGCGAAGTCGGGTCGATCCCCACGAGCGCGCGACTCGGACGACGGCTTCCCGGGCCGGCGGGACGTGGTCGCGTTTGGTGTCGATGAACGAGATACGCCGAGCGTGAGTGGAGGCGATCACTGGTCACCGTCGCAGGCTTGGACCGCGTCGACAACGCTGTTGCACAGCCAGCGGCCGCAGCCGTCGCTGCACCGGCCGTCGTCGAACTGGTGGCGGTCGAGGACCTCTCGGGCGTGGGTGTTGGCGGGGGCGAGGCGCTCGCGACGCTCATTGGCGCGATCTGAGGCGCTCGCGGTTGTGTTCGACCCCCGGCTGTCCTCCAAAGCGAGAGGAACGGCCACCGCGTCCGCGTCCCACTGGTGCGTGGTACCGCATCTCTGTGCGTCCGAGCGGAGGGTCATCGGCGCTTCTCCTTAGCCACTGGGTAGAGCTGCGCATGCGAGAGACCGCAGTGGGACTCGGCCATGCGGGAGCGGGGAACAGCAAGCTGCGAGGGTGGTCGAGTTGCTGACGACCAGACAACTTCATCTCGATGCAACACGGTTAGGGCCTGAGCGCCACGTGCATGATCCATGCAGATCGCGCATGACGGGTTGTCCTGGTGCGGCCACGCTCGGCTCACCAGGCAGGATCAGCATTGGCAGGAGAAGCCATGTCGCAGACGGCCAAAGGACACTCCGCAGCGGGCGGGATCGGAGAAGTAATCAGCCGCGCAAGGGTGTTGAGCGGGCGGTCGCAGGCGGACGTGGCCATCGAACTGGGCTACCACCAGTCGAAGATCAGCCGGTTGGAGAGCGGCAGGGGGACGCAGGACATTGATGTCCTGCGCGCTGTCGCAGCCGTGCTCGACATCCCGTTGGGAAGCCTAGGCCTGTCCTCCCATACCAGTGCGGACAGCAGGACGGACGACATGCACCGTCGCAACTTCTTGGCCGCGAGCGTCGTCGCGCTCGTGGCCCCGACACCTACTCCTCGCGTGGGGATAGAGCTGGTCCAGGCACTGCTGCCCGGACCCGTTCCAGCTGAGCACGCGCCACAACCTCAGGCCGCACTCGCGGCCCGGCTCTCCCAGGCCCGGAAGCTCTTCTACACCTGCCGGTACGCCGAACTCGAAGGCGCGCTGCCGTCGCTGATCGCCGACCTTCGCCAGGCCCAGGACGCCTCCCGCAGCGGCGATCAGGTCCTGTCCGGCCTCCTCGCGACGGCGTACCAGACCGCGGTCAGCCTGCTGCTCAAGCTCGGCGACCACGGCAACGCCTGGCTCGCGGTCGGCCGTGCCATGGCCGAGGCCGAACGGAGCGCCGACCCCGTCGTGATGGCCTCCAGCGTCCGCGTCCAGGCGCACGTCCTCGCGCGCGACCGGCACACCGCGCCCGCCGTCACCCTTGTCCGGCACACCGCCGACCAACTCTCCGGCAGCTACGACCGGCGCCCACCCGAGTACCTCGCTGCGCTGGGGCTCATGCTCCTTCGCGGGGTGACGGCCGCAAGCGCCGGCGGCGACCGCGCCACGACCGCCGAGTTCCTCTCCGAGGCTCAGGAGGTCGCGCGCTACGTCGACCTCGACGGCCCCGAAGCCTGGGCAAACTTCAGTCCGACCAACGTCGCGCTCCACTCGGTGAGCGCCTCGGTCGTCCTGGGCGACGCCGGAGCGGCGCTGGAAGCCGCCCAGCCGCTGATGCGCAGGCGCATCCCGGTCCCCGAACGCCGGGCGGCACTGTGGGTGGAGGCTGCACGGGCCTACAGCCAGCAGGGCAGACTGGCCGAGGGATACAAAGCGCTCAGGATTGCGGAGAGCTGCGCCTCGGAGGACATCCGCCGACGGCCCAGCGTGCTCGAGCTGGCCGGTGACATGGCCGCTCGCGACCGGCGCGGCGCCGTCCCGGAACTTCGCCGTTTCTGCCAGGAGTTGGGAGTCCAGGTTTGACCGAGCACCGCGAGCCGTTCCTCTACGTCGTCGTCTGCGCGTCGGGCATCGCCGACGGAGTAGGCGAACTGATCACCGCGGCCCATGCCGAGGGCTGGGGAGTCGGCGTGATCGCGACCCCGAACGGGCTCGGATTCATAGACCAGGAAGCCATTGAAGCCCAGACCGGGTACCCGATCCGCTCCGCCTGGCGCACGCCGAGCATCCCCCAGCCGCTGCCCCCGGCCGACGCTATCGCCGTCGCCCCGGCCACGTTCAACACCATCAACAAGTGGGCTGCTGGCATCTCCGACACCCTCGCGCTCGGCATCCTTTGCGAGGCGTACGGCCTCGGCATCCCCGTGGCCGTCCAGCCCTACGTCAACTCAGCCCAGGCTGCCCACCCCGCGTACGGGGAGAGCCTGGCCCGGCTCCGTTCGATGGGCGTCCTGATCGGTGACTACGTCCCCCACAAGCCCAAGGCCGGCGGGGGCCGCGACAAGTACAACTGGACCCACGTCCTCGACCTGCTCCGCCCCGTGGCGGCCTCAGCGGCGGAGAGGGATTAGCCGATGCTCCCGCCTTCAGACGGGCCGCCGGGTGTCGCTGCCGCGATCGTGATCCGAGAGGGTCGGGTGCTGATGGGCCGGCGCCGGGTCAGCGAGGGCCAGCTCTTGTGGCAGTTCCCGGCAGGCAAGATCGAGCCCGGCGAGTCTCCCGAGCAAGCGGCTGTCCGCGAGACCGCGGAGGAGACGGGGCTCAACGTGGCCGCCATCAAGGTCCTCGGCGAGCGCGTCCACCCGGAGACTGGCCGATGGATGTCGTACACGGCCTGCGAGATCGTCAGTGGCACCACTGCCGTCGGTGACCCGCGAGAACTGGACGCACTGGCGTGGGTGGCGCTTGCAGAGATCCCAGAATACGTCCCGTACGGGGTCTTCGAGCCAGTGCAGGCATACCTGGAAATCGCGCTCAAGGACTGAGTGAACGGCTGTGGGCGACCACCAACTGATGGCCGCCCACCAGCGGCAGCAGAATTCCGGTCGCCGGTGGTCAGCGGTGTCGGGGCTGGGTGCCGGGGCGCTGCAGGGCAGTCGTGGTGGGTGACGGGTTGGTCGTGGGGTGGCGGACGAGCGCAGGAGTGCCGCCTCGACGGTGCGGTTGGGTGCGGGGTTGTGGCTGGTGTGCTGGATACGAGCGATGAGGACCCTGGCGGGCCTGGCGGGCACTGCCGAGTTCGCGGCGGGCGGCGGCCTCGGTGAGGAGCTGGTGGGGTATGTAGCCGCCGGCCTCGGCGTCGGCGAGCACGGTGGCGAGGGCGGGCCAGTTGGGCTCGGCGAGGATCCGCCTCGTGTGGTCGGGGATGGCGGCGCGGACGTCTGAGGCGAGGGTGTTGCGGGTCTGCTCCTTGGGCTGGCGCTGGGCGAGGAAGGCGAGCTGGTCGGCGGCGGCCTGGTCGTAGGCGGCCTGAAGGTGCTGAACGGTTCGGCGTGCGGCTTCGGCCTGCTGGGCATGGCCCTTGGCGGTGTGCCAGCGCTGGGAGGGGATCGCGGCCCAGACGAGGGCCGCGACGAGGACGGCGAGGGTGCTGCCGTCCTCGCCGCTGCCGGCGTGCACGAGGTCGCGGGCCGCCTGTCGCAGACCGGCTGCCGCCGTGTGGTCGGCGCGGATCTGGGAGCGCTGGGCGCAGGCGAAGACCTCTGCTGCTGCTCGGAGTTCGGCGCGCAGGTCCTGGGGCGCGGGCACGACCTCCGCCACGGCGCGGCCACCCTCGCGCTCGCCGGGGGGTCGACATGAAGCTGGT
Organism: Kitasatospora sp. NPDC127035; assembly: GCF_042726075.1. Taxonomy (NCBI): domain Bacteria; kingdom Bacillati; phylum Actinomycetota; class Actinomycetes; order Kitasatosporales; family Streptomycetaceae; genus Kitasatospora; species Kitasatospora sp. NPDC127035. The sequence continues at coordinate 185,674 of NZ_JBHXDN010000001.1, forward strand.
GTCCGAGATGCTCGGCCACTCCTCCATCAAGATCACCTCGGACATCTACACCAGCGTCGTGCCCGAGATCGCCGAGGATGCCGCGAAGCTCGTCCCCCTCAACGGAAGACCGAAGCCGAGGCCCTCGCCAAGGGGCAGCCGAAGCCGAGAAGGCCAAGCAGAAGGCGGCGAAGAAGGCGAAGTCCAAGGCCAAGAAGGCCAAGGGCTAACCCAAGATCAACACCCGTGCTCACGCGTCGCTCACGCAAGCAATCCTGTGGCGCGCCGTCGACGTCTGCCCGAATGCCGAGAAACGGCAAAGGCCCAGGTCAGCGAGTATCTGACCTGGGCCTTCTCGGAGCCGCCTGCGGGATTCGAACCCGCGACCTACGCATTACGAGTGCGTTGCTCTGGCCAACTGAGCTAAGGCGGCAACGTTGCCGGTGGTGACGGCAACGCGGGCCAGTCTACACAGGTTTCGGCGGTGATCCGTACCGGGTCGAGGAGGTGCCGTCAGGCGGAGGAGACGGCGAGCTTGGCGGCGAAGCCGGCGAAGAGGGCGGCGACGCCGCTGGTGAGGCCCGCGGAGAGGCGCTTGCGGCGGCGGAAGGCGGCGGCGAGCGTGGTGCCGGCGAAGATCAGGAGGGTGAGGTAGAGGACGCTGAAGGTCTGGAGGATCCCGCCGAGGAGGGCGAAGGAGAGGACGGGGCTGCTGTAGGAGGGGTCCACGAACTGGGTGAAGAAGGAGAGCAGGAAGAGGATGGCCTTGGGGTTCAGCAGGCTGATCACCAGGGCCCGGCGGAACGGGCGCTCGGTCGGCTCCGGGGCGGTGTCGGGGGCGGCGTCGGCGCCTGCGCGGTGCTCGCGCCAGAGCTGGCGGGCGGCGCGGAGCATGCCGATGCCTATCCAGAGCAGGTAGGCGGCGCCGCCGAACTTGACCACCGCGAAGACGGCCGGGTTGGCCTCCAGGAGGGAGGCGGCGCCCAGCGAGGTGAGGCTGATCAGTGTGAAGTCTCCGACGAAGACCCCGGCGGCGGCGGTGTACGCGGTCCGGACGCCCTTGCGGGCGGCGACGGAGAGGACGTAGAGGGAGTTGGGGCCGGGGAGGAGGATGATCACGAGGGCGCCGAGGACGTACGTCGCCAGGTCGTTGACTCCGAGCACGGTGGGCTCCGGTGGGGTGACGGGGAGAGCGAGGGGCGCTCATCGTAACGTCGTACCGGAGGGTGGTTGAAGGTGATTTCCCCCGCCCGTCCGACCCGTCCTGACACTCCCGCCCGGACCGCCTCACCGACCGCAGCGCTTCCCGATCTCCGGTGCTTCGCCGCCCAGCAGGTAGCGGTTGACGGCGCCGTCCAGACAGGTGTCGTGGCGGCCGTACGCGGTGTGGCCGTCGCCGTCGTAGGTCAGCAGCCGACCGGACTCCAACTGCCCGGCCAGCGCCTGCGCCCAGGCGTACGGGGTGGCCGGGTCGCGGGTGGTGCCGACGACGACGATCGGCGTGGCGCCGGAGGCGCGGACGGTGTGCGGCGCGCCGGTGGGCCGGGCCGGCCAGTAGGTGCAGGTCAGCGCCATCCAGGCCATGTCGCGACCGAAGCGCGGCGAGGCCCGCTCGAAGTCCGGCACGGCGCGCGCGGCGTCGTCCGGACCGGCGAAGGGGGCGGGCAGGTCGAGGCAGTTCACGGCCATGTTGGCGAACATCAGGTTGGGGTACGAGCCGCCCGGCTCCCGGCCGTAGTAGTCGTCCGAGAGCTTCAGCAGGCCGGTGCCGTCGCCGGCCCGGGCGTCGGCCAGCGCGGTGCGCAGCCGGGGCCAGAGGAAGTCCGCGTACATGGCCTGGATGACGCCGGTGGTCGCCTGCGCCTCGGTGAGCCGGCGGCTGTCGGAGGTGGTCGGCAGCGGGTGGGCGTCGATCGCCGCGAACAGGGCGGCGAGTTGCTCGCCGGCCTTCTGCTCGGTCCGGCCGAGCGGGCAGTCCTCGCGCTTGGCGCAGTCCTGGGCGAAGGCGGCCCAGGCGGTCTCGAAGCCGCCGGCCTGGGTGCGGTTGCCGGCCAGTGAGTCGAGCGAGGGGTCCATCGCGCCGTCGAGCACCATCCGCCCGGTCCGGCCGGGGAAGAGCCCCGCGTAGGTGGCACCGAGGAAGGTGCCGTACGACTTGCCGACGTAGTTGAGCCGCTCGTCGCCGAGCAGGGCCCGCAGCACGTCCAGGTCGCGGGCGGCCTCGACGGTGCTCAGGTGGCCGAGCCGGTCCCCGGCCTGCCGGCGGCAGCCCTCGGCGAACTCCTTGGCGGCGGCCACCAGGGCGTCGATCTCGGCCGGGTCGTCGGGAGTGATGTCGACGGCGGTGTAGGCGTCCATCCGCTCGCCGTCCAGGCAGGTCACCGGGGCGCTGCGGCCGACTCCGCGCGGGTCGACGCCGACCAGGTCGTACCGGGCGCGGACGCCGCTGTCGTAGGTGCGGGCGACGCCCTCGACGTACTCGACGGCGGAGGCACCGGGGCCGCCCGGGTTGAGCAGCAGCGAGCCGAGCCGGTCGCCGCGGGCGGCGCCCGCCGCCCCGGAGCCGGTGACGGCCGGGGCGCGGACCGCGGCCAGCGTGAGGTCTCCGCCGGCCGGGCGGTCGTAGTCCAGCGGCACCTTGAAGGTGGTGCACTCGTAGCCGTCGTCGCACGGCTGCCAGGCGAGTCGCTGCCCGTAGTAGGACGCGAGCGCGGCGGGGACGGCGGCGGGCAGCGGCTCCAGCGGCGCGGCCGCGGGGCGGGGGGCGCCCGCGAACGCCGCTGCCGGCGCGGAGCCGGAAGCGGCGGCAGAGGCAGAACCGGAGGCGGGAGCGGACGGGGCAGACGCGGGCGCGTCACCGGCCGGCGGCACCGTGTCGGAGGAGGCCGCGCCGGGGGTGGTCGTCCCGGTCGGGGTGCAACCCCCCGCCACCAGTCCGACGGCCGCCAGCAGTGCGGCCGCGGCGACCACACCCGCACGCCGTTCACGGTCGGCCCGCAGCTCGGCCGGCATAGGGGTCCCCCTCAGCTGATCGCGTCCGGCGGCTTCGGTGCCGTCCGGGTTCCGCCACCGGGTACCGGTGCCGCTCCGGGCACCGGTACCGGGAAGCGTAGTGCCCGCCCGGGCGGGTCAGGACGCCTTGGCGAGCGCCTCGCCGAGGTACTGCGCCGCCTGCCGGACCAGGCGCAGTCGGATCCGGTCCGCCGAGTAGTCCTGCGCGTTGTCGGAGATCCGTACCTCCGCGCGGGCGGCGGCTCCGGTGCCGGAGCGCAGCGTGGACTGCAGCTTGCGGGCCGCGTCCAGCCCGGCGGTGTCGGCCTTGCCCGCGGCGAGCAGCAGCTTGGGGGCGGCGGTGGCGGGCGCCTCGGCCCCGGTCCGGGCGAGTGCGGCGGTGTCGTACCGGCCGGAGACGGCGGCGGCCGCGCCGTAGAGGTCGGGGCGGGCGAGCCCGGCGGCCGCGGCGCAGGGCGCGCCGCCCTCCACACCCAGCGTGCCCCAGCCGGCCGGCCCGGGCGGCAGGGTACGGAAGGTGGCGGCGATGGTGGTGCGGAGCGCGGCGTCGTCGGCGACGGCCATCGGGGCAGCGGCGAGCAGGTCGCAGGGGTGCCCGGTGCCGATCGGTGCCTCGGGGGCGACCAGGATGAACGGGCGGGCCTTGGCGCCCTGGGCGGCGGAGGAGAGGCCCTCGAAGACGTCGGGGACCTCGGTGTCGGCGGTCTTCCCCGGGCCGGCGGCCTGCATCACGACGACCGGGAAGCGGGCGTTCGGGTCCTTCGCGTACTGGGCGGGCAGCCAGACCCGGACGTTCCGCGGGTGGCCGTCCGGGCCGGGGACGGCCGACTGCAGCAGCTCTCCGCCGCCCGGTCGGCCGACGCTGTCGAACCGGCTGACCACCGGCGGCGGGGCGGGCGCGCCGGCGGCTTCCGCAGGAACCGCAGCCACGGCGGGGGCCGCGGCGGCGGCCGGGGCGGCGGCAGGTGCTCCGCCCGCGGACTCCGGCGGCGCGGCCTGACGGTCCGCTCCCCCGCCGTCGGCCGACCGGTCGGCGGCGGACCCGGTCGGTGTGCCGACCCCGGCCAGGTCGCCGAAGGCGCCCAGGGCCGTGAGCAGGGTCAGCACGGTGACGCAGATCCCGCAGACCATCGCCCCGGCCGCCCGTACCAGCATCGGCCGCTGGTCGCCGGTCAGCTCGTACGTCTCGGCGGCCCGTAGATCGCGCCAGCGCAACAGCGCGCCGCGCGCCAGCCAGATCCCACCCCCCGCGGCGGCGAGCAGGGGAACGACCAGAAGCGAACCGACCATGGGACGCACCACCTCGGGGAGGGCCGGACGACCGGGCCCGGCGCCGTACGGGACGCGACGGCCCCGGGACCGGGGCTCAGTCGGCCCCCAGCGTGCAAGACGACCCGGCGGCCGCACGAGGCTGTGCCCGGCGCGTATCGCTCGTTCACTCGAAGGTGGGACGCCGGGTAGGCGGGAAGCCGTACCCGAGGGGTGGTCCGGGGCTCGGCGCAGCCGCTCCCGGGCCGGTGCCGGCGCACGGACCGGCAGGAACCCGCACGCATCTCAGGGCTTCCGCACGGCTCCCTGCTACGCGCGCGGGCCCGGTGGCTCACCCCGCCCGCAGGGCCACCGTCATCGCCTCGACGGCGAGCAGCGGGTCGACGTTCCGGTCCAGAGCGCGCCGGCAGGCCAACACGGCCTCGATCCGCCGCAGCGTCGACTCCGGCGGACCGGACTGGGCGACCCGCCCGAGCGCCTGCCGCTGGTCCTCGTTGGCCAGCGCTCCGGTCGAGCCGAGCTGGATCGCGAGGACGTCCCGGTAGAAGCCGAGCAGGTCGAGCAGCGCGACGCCCAGCGTCTCGCGGCGGGTACGGGTGGCGCGGCTCTTCTGCCGCTTCTCCAGTTCCTTGACCGCCCCGGCCATGCCGCGCGGTGTCTTGCTGCCCTCCGCCGCGCCGTACGCGGCCTTGAGGTCGTCGGTCTCCCGGGCGTCCTGGGTCTCGGCGAGCGCCTCGGCGTCGGCCTTGGCGGTGTCCACCAGGCGCTGCGCGGCGGCCAGGCAGCCGCCGATGTCGGCGACCTCCAGCGGGATCCTCAGCACCTCGTCGCGGCGGGTCCGGGCCTGCTCGTCGACGGCGAGGCGGCGCGACCGCTCGATGTCCCCCTGGCCGGCGAGTGCGGCCAACCGGGCGGTCCCGGGCTCGACGCCGTCCCGGCGGACCAGCATGTCGGCGACGGCCTCGGCGGCCGGGGTGCGCAGCACCAGCGTGCGGCAGCGGGACCGGATGGTCGGCAGCACGTCCTGCACGGAGGGCGCGCAGAGCAGCCAGACGGTGCGCGGGGACGGCTCCTCCACCCCCTTCAGCAGGGCGTTGGCGGCGGCCTCGGTGAGGCGGTGCGCGGCGTCGACGAGGATCACCGACCAGCGGCCGTTGGTCGGGTAGCTGGAGGCGCGCAGCACGAGGGCGCGCATGTCGCCGACACCGATCGACAGGCCGTCGGTCCGGACGTACTTCACGTCGGCGTGGCTGCCCGCGAGCACGGTGTGGCAGCCGTCGCAGAAGCCGCAGCCGGGCGTGCCGCCGAGCGCGAGGTCGGGGCTGGTGCACTGGAGGGCGGCGGCGAAGGAGCGGGCGGCCGTGATCTGGCCGGCCCCGGGCGGACCGGTGAACAGCCAGGCGTGCGTCATCAGCGAGGCGTTGCCGCCCGCCCCGGCCGCGGCTCCGCGTCCGGCGGCGACCGTCGCCCCGGCCGACCGGGCGGCGGCGGTCAGCTGCTCGACCACCCGGTCCTGGCCCACCAGGTCGTCCCAGACGGCCACTGCTGCTCCCAAGCTAGGTTCGGACCCCACCCCGGACGGCTCCGCCGTGCCGCGGACCGGTTGGCGGTAGCCGCAGCGGTACGGACCGCTGGTGGCGGCGGGGACCGGGATGTCGGACGGCGGCCCCGGCGCCGTCTCCGTCGTCGAGCATACGTGGCCGGTACGACGGCGGGCGGTGCTGCCGGAGCCTCGCCCCGGCAGCACCGCCCGCCGTCGGTGGTCCCTCGTGAGCCGTCCCGCGATGGGGGTCGGCCCCTCCGGTCGGGCTCACCGGTCAGCCGCGTCGGCCCCAGCGGCGACCCTTGCCCTTGCCGTCGTCCTGGCCGCCCTGGCCGCCCTGTCCGTCCCGCCCGTCCGCGTGGTTCGGCGGAACGGGACCCGCCGGACCGGCCGGGGCGCCCTGGCCGGTGCCGTCGCCCCAGCGGGCCCACTCGTCCCGCGAGCCGAGCAGGGTGTCGGTGAGGCTCGGCAGGTCGTCCATCGGCGTCTCCTCCGCCCAGTCCGGCCTCGGCCGGGACTCCGTGGCGGGCGGCTGCTGCGGGTCGACCACCGGCAGCTCACGCGTACTGTCGACCGGCCGGTCCGCGGGGCGGTCCGCCGGCGGGGCGTCGGCGGGCCGCTCGTCCCGCCAGAGCCCCGGCGGCACCGCGTCGCCCCGCCGACCCGGCTCGACCCGGGGCAGGACGGCCGTCTCGTCCGCCGGGACCCGAGGGAGGACGGTGGTCTCGTCCGCCGGAACACCCGGAGCGCCCGGAGCGCCCGAGGTCCCCGGTACGACCGGAAGCTTCGCCGTCGCGGCGGCGTCGCCCGCCGGTCCCGCGCCCGCCGCACCGCCCGCCGCCTCGGCGGCGCGGACGGCGGCCCGACGGTCCCGCTCGGAGATCTCCTGCGTCGCGTCCTCGCCGCCACGCCCCTTCGGGGCCTGCGCCCCGGGATCCTTCACGATCCGCAGCTCGGTGGTCACCGCGTCGTCCGGCACGGCGGCGGAGCGGTCGGCCCGCTCCGCCGCCTCGGCCGCCGCAGCAGCAGCGGCCGCCAGCGCGGCGGCCTGCGCCACCCGGGCCTCCTCGGCCCGCTGCAGCGCCTCCTCCGCCCGGCGGCGCTGCTCCTCCCGCGCCAGCTCGCGCTGCCGCTGGAGCTCCGCCTGGGCGGCCGCCTCCTCGGCGAGCCGCTTGCGCTCGGCGGCCTCGGCGGCCAGCCGGGCCTCCTCCTCGGCGCGCCGCCTGGCCTCCTCCTCGGCACGTCGGCGGGCTTCCTCCTCCGCGCGCTTGCGGGCCTCCTCGGCCGCCTTGCGCGCAGCCTCGGCGGCGACCCGTTCGGCCTCCTCCTTGGCGAGGCGCTCCTGCTCGGCCTGCTCGGCCCGGAGCTGCGCCAGCACCTCCTGGCGCTTCCGCTCGGCGGCCTCCTCCTCGGCGCGCTTGCGGGCCTCCTCGGCGGCGCGCCGCTCGGCCTCCTCCCGGGCGAGGCGCTCCTGCTCGGCCCGGGCGGCCTTCTCCTGCTCGGAGAGCGGCAGCTCCCGGTCGAGCCGGTGGCGGATCGCGGTGGTGACGAAGCCGGGCTGCTGGCTGCCGTCGACGACGAGGTAGCGCGCCGGGTCGGCGGCGGCCAGCGAGAGGAAGCCGGACCGGACCCGCTGGTGGAACTCGGTCGGCTCGGACTCCAGCCGGTCCAGCGCCTCGGTGAACCGCTCCCGGGCCCGGGTCGGGTCGACGTCCAGGACGACGGTCAGGTCGGGCAGCAGCCCGCCGGTCGCCCAGCGCGAGATCCGGGCCACCTCGGTGGCGGCCAGGTCGCGGCCGGCGCCCTGGTACGCGATCGAGGAGTCCATGTACCGGTCGGTGATGACGACCGCGCCGCGGGCCAGTGCGGGGCGGATGACGTTCTCGACGTGCTCGGCCCGGTCGGCCGCGTAGATCAGCGCCTCGGCGCGGTGCGAGAGGCCGGTGTTGCCGACGTCCAGGACGAGGCCGCGCAGCCGCTGCCCGACCGGGCTGCCGCCGGGTTCGCGGGTGAGCACCACCTCGTGGCCCTTGCCCCGGATCCACTCGGCGAGCGCCTGCGCCTGGGTGGACTTGCCGGCGCCGTCGCCGCCCTCCAGGGCGATGAAGAAGCCGGTGCCCGCCGTGCGGTGGGGGGCCGGGCCGGTGGCGCCGCGCAGGGCGTCCAGCAGGTCCTTGCCGAACGGGGCGGTGCCGCGCCGGTCGTCGGTCCGGAGCAGGACGACGGCCGCCAGCACCAGGGTGAGCAGTCCGGCGGTGGCGACCGCGAGGGCCGCGCCACCGTGGATGAAGGTGAACGAGCCGGGCTCGACCTCCCCGTACGCGACGTCCCCGTAGGCGGCGGCGATCAGCGGGACGACGATCAGTGCGGCGCCCACCACGACCCGCAGCACCGCGTGCAGGTGTTCGGTGACCTTGGGGAGCCGGGCCTCCTCGACCTCCTGGGCGAGCAGTCCGCGCCCGGCGGTGATGACGATCCCGGCGGCCACCGCGGCCAGCACGGTGAGCAGCAGCACGAGCACGAAGTCCAGCACCAGGCCGGCCAGGATCAGCGCGACGCCCTCGGTCAGCAGGGCGAGCGCGAGCAGCCGGCGGCGGGAGAGCGAGGGCAGGGTCACCCGGGTGAGCCGGACGCCCAGCGCGGGGGCGCCGGTGGCGGCGAGCACCAGCAGGCCGTAGCCGATCGGCCCGGCGCGGTGCTCGGCGGCGGTGAGCAGTGCCAGCGCGCAGACACCGGCCATCGCGGCGTACCCGGCGGCCACCGCGAAGGTGAAGTACGGGGCGGAGCCGGTGCGGCCCTTGGCCATGGCCGGGCCGGGGGTCGCGTCGGTCGGGGCGCGCAGGCCCTGCAGCGGGGAGTGCGGGGCCACCTTGACGGCGCCGCCGGGCAGCTCCTGGAAGTGGATCCGGACGGCCGAGACGGCGAACAGGGCCGCCGCGCCGACGGCGGCGAAGGTGGTCTGGTGGGCGCGCAGCCAGTCCGAGCCGAGCGCCGCGAAGATGTTGTTGAGCAGCGTGAGCGCGACGAGGGCGGCGGCGGCGAGCGGCACGGTGGCCCAGCCGGTGCGGTGGTCCAGGCTCCGGACGGTCGCCAGGTTGGCGGCGGACGGGCGGCGCTCGGCAGCGGGGGCGAAGGGGTTGGCGGGGGGCAGCAGGCCGGGCACGGCGGCGGCCTTGCCGATCGCCCAGACCCGTTCGGCGGCGCCGGTCACGAAGACGGTCGCGAGCAGCACCCAGGTCGCGGCGCCGGAGGGCTTCGGGCCGGAGCCCAGCCAGACGATCCACCACGGCGCGACACCGATCAGCACGGCACGCAGGGCGTCCGCGCCGAGCAGCGTCCAGCGTCGGTCGAGCCTGCCGCTGAGCAGCCCGTGCACCGGGCCGAGCAGGGCGGCGCCGACCAGCCCGGTGGCCGCCAGCCGGGCCGCGAAGACGGCGGCGACGGCGAAGGCGAGGCTGCGCGGCAGGTCACCGAACTGTCCGCCGAGTGCGGCGGCGATCACGGTGAGGGCGAGCAGGACCAGGAGTCCCAGGCGGTCGGCGGTGCCGCCGATCAGCTGGGTGGTCCAGAGCCGGCGGTACGGGCGCAGGCGCAGCAGCGCGCGGACCCGCTCGCCGGTGGTTCCGGCCGGCGCGACCTCGGCAAGGTCGGGCGTGCCGGCTCTCGCGGCCTCGGCGACGCTGGGGGTGGGCTGCTCCGCGCTCGTCATACCGTCAGCGTAGCGGTCGGCGTATGGCGCAAAAGAGGGGAGCGCAGCTCCGGACGGGCGCCATCGCAGGGTTGTGACAGAGTCCGCACACGCCCGTCGCGCGTTGCCCCCGAACGAACCGGGCCCGCGCCGCCGGAGCGGACGCGGGCCCGGTGCCGCCGATCGGGTGTCAGCCCTCGTCGGTGGCGGCGGCCTTGCTCGCGGTTGCCTTCTTGGCCGTCGTCGTCTTCTTGGCGGCGGTCTTGGTGGTGGTCTTCTTGGCCGCCGTCTTGGCCGCCGCCGTCTTGGTGGTGGTGGTCTTCGCCGCGGTCTTCTTGGCCACCGCCTTCTTGGCCGGGGCCTTCTTCGCCGTCTTCTTCACCGGTCCGCGCGCCCGCTTCTCGGCGAGCAGCTCGTAGCCGCGCTCGGGGGTGATGGTCTCGACCTCGTCGTCCTTGCGGAGCGTCGCGTTGGTCTCGCCGTCGGTCACGTACGGGCCGAAGCGGCCGTCCTTGACCACCACGGGGCGCTCGCTGACCGGGTCGGTGCCCAGCTCCTTCAGCGGCGGCGCGGCGGCGGCGCGGCCGCGCTGCTTGGGCTGGGCGTAGATCGCCAGCGCCTCCTCCAGCGTGACCGTGAACATCTGCTCCTCGCTGGTGAGCGAGCGGGAGTCGGTGCCGCGCTTGAGGTACGGGCCGTAGCGGCCGTTCTGCGCGGTGATCTCCACGCCCTCCGGGTCCGCACCGACCACGCGCGGCAGCGAGAGCAGCTTCAGCGCGTCGTCGAGGGTGACGGTGTCCAGCGACATCGACTGGAGCAGCGAGGCGGTCCGCGGCTTGACGGCGTTCTTGCCGGTCTTGGGCGTGCCCTCGGGCAGGATCTCGGTGACGTACGGCCCGTAGCGGCCGTCCTTGGCGACCAGCATGTTGCCGCTGACCGGGTCCGCGCCGAGCTCGTAGTCACCGCTGGGCCGGGCCAGCAGTTCCTCGGCCAGCTCGACGGTCAGCTCGTCCGGCGGCAGGTCGTCCGGGATGTCGGCGCGCTGGCCGGGCTCCCCCTCGACCTCGGAGGCGCGCTCGACGTAGGGGCCGTAGCGGCCGACCCGCAGGGTGATGGCGTCGCTGACCGGGAACGAGCTGATCTCCCGGGCGTCGATCGCGCCGAGGTCGGTGACCAGTTCCTTCAGACCGCCCAGGTGGTCGCCGTCGCCGTTGCCGGCCTCGGCGGCGCCGCCGGTGGCCGCGCCCTCACCGGCGGCCTCGCCGAAGTAGAAGCGCTTCAGCCACGGCACGGACTTCGCCTCGCCCGCCGCGATCCGGTCGAGGTCGTCCTCCATCTTCGCGGTGAAGTCGTAGTCGACCAGCCGGCCGAAGTGCTTCTCCAGCAGGTTGACCACGGCGAAGGAGAGGAACGACGGCACCAGCGCCGTCCCCTTCTTGAAGACGTACCGGCGGTTGATGATGGTGTCGATGATCGAGGCGTAGGTGGAGGGGCGGCCGATCTCCCGGTCCTCCAGCTCCTTGACCAGCGAGGCCTCGGTGTAGCGGGCCGGCGGCTTGGTGGCGTGCCCCTCGGGGTTGAGCTGCTCGGCGGCCAGCGGGTCGCCCTCGGTGACCTGCGGCAGCCGGCGCTCGCGGTCGTCCAGCTCGGCGTTCGGGTCGTCGGCGCCCTCGACGTAGGCCTTGAGGAAGCCGTGGAAGGTGATGATCTTGCCGGAGGCGGAGAACTCGACGTCCCGGCCGTCGGCGGACCGGCCGCCGACCTTCACGGTGACCGACTGGCCGACCGCGTCCTTCATCTGGGAGGCGACGGTGCGCATCCAGATCAGCTCGTAGAGCCGGAAGTCGTCGCCGGTCAGGCCGGTCTCGGCGGGCGTGCGGAACCGGTCGCCGGACGGGCGGACCGCCTCGTGCGCCTCCTGCGCGTTCTTCACCTTGGAGGCGTAGGTGCGCGGCGCGTCCGGCAGGTAGTCGGCCCCGTACAGCTGGGTGACCTGCACGCGGGCGGCGGTGACGGCGGTCTCCGACAGCGTGGTCGAGTCGGTACGCATATAGGTGATGAAGCCGTTCTCGTACAGCTTCTGGGCCACCTGCATGGTCCGCTTGGCACCGAAGCCCAGCTTGCGGCTGGCCTCCTGCTGGAGCGTGGTGGTGCGGAACGGCGCGTACGGCGAGCGGCGGTACGGCTTGGACTCGACGCCGCGCACCGAGAACGCCGTCTGCTCCAGGGCGGCGGCCAGCGTGCGGGCGGCCTGCTCGTCCAGGTGCAGGGTGCCGGTGCTGCCCGACTTCAGGCGACCGTCCTGGCCGAAGTCACGGCCGCTGGCGATCCGCTTGCCGTCCACGGAGGAGAGCCGGGCCCCGAAGGTCTCCGGGTTGGCCGCGTCCGCCGGGGTGCGCCCGGTGCCGAAGGTGCCGACCAGGTCCCAGTACGAGGCCGAGCGGAAGGCCATCCGCTCGCGCTCGCGCTCGACGACCAGCCGGGTCGCGACCGACTGCACGCGGCCCGCCGACAGCTTCGGCATGACCTTCTTCCAGAGCACCGGCGAGACCTCGAAGCCGTAGAGGCGGTCGAGGATGCGGCGGGTCTCCTGGGCGTCGACCAGGCGCTGGTTCAGCTCGCGCGGGTTGCGCACCGCCTCCTGGATGGCGGCCTTGGTGATCTCGTGGAACACCATCCGGTGCACCGGCACCTTGGGCTTGAGCACCTGCTGGAGGTGCCACGCGATGGCCTCGCCCTCGCGGTCCTCATCGGTGGCGAGGAAGAGCTCGTCGGACTCCGCGAGCAGCGACTTCAACTTGCTGACCTGGGACTTCTTGTCAGCGTTGACCACGTAGATGGGAGCGAAGTCGTGATCCACGTCCACGCCCAGGCGACGCACCTCGCCGGTGTACTTGTCCGGGACCTCGGCGGCCGTGCTCGGCAGGTCGCGGATGTGCCCGACGCTCGCCTCGACGATGTAGCCGGGGCCAAGGTAGCCCTTGATCGTCTTCGCCTTGGCCGGCGACTCGACAATGACGAGTCGCTGTCCGTGCGCGGTCTCGCTGCTCGGGGACACCTTCGCTCTTCTCTCCCGGTCGTTATGTGAGCTGGTCGGCGCTGGCAGCACGGGCTGCGCTCCGCCCGACCCCTCCACCGACCCGGGGCCGCCGCTGTACGACGACCCCACCAGCGGAGTGTGACCGTACCCCGGCCACCCTTGTCAAACGGACGGATCCTGCTTTTTCACCGGCAAGGCCGACCGACGCCACTCGAACGGTAACCCGACGACGGAGGATCGCGCCCTGCGGAGGGCGCTTCGGTGGGTTCCGAAGGATGGAATGACGGATTTCCAAATCTGTCAACAAAGAATCCGGTCGGCCTGCGCCGAGCCGACGGCAGGCGGGCGGCAGGCGGGCGGGCGGCAGGGCCTGCCGGGACCGGCACGGGCCGGCGGGGACGCCGGCGGTACGGAACTCCGGACCGCGGCGGCCGGCCCGGAACGGTGTTTGGGACGGGTCGCGGGACGGGTCGCGGGCCGGGCCCCGGCGGTCTCGGGCCAGGTCTCGGCCCGGGTCGAGGTCCAGATCACGCGCGGTCTCGGGCCGGTCTCAGGCTGAGGAGGCGGCCACCAGCAGGAGTGCCCCGGCCGACAGGCAAACCAGGCCGAGCGTCGCCCACAGCAGGTCGGCGACCACCGCCCGAGGGCCTTCCTCCGCCGCCAGCACCGCCAGCCCGGGGCGGCGCGGGTCGTAGGCGATGCGGACGGACGCGCCGGGCGACAGACCGGCCGGGCGGCGCAGCGGGGTACGGCCGCGCGGGCGGGTCAGCACCAGTTCGCCGATCCGGCCCGGCGCCGCCGTTGCGGCCGCCGCCGTTCCCGCCGTCCCGGCCCGGACGGCGGCCGGCCCGGCGTGCCCGGCCTGCACGGACGCGGAGTAGGAGAGCAGTGGTGCGCTGTCGAGTCCGCCGTGCGGATCGGACTCGGCGACCACCGTGGCCACGGTCGGCACGCCCCGACGGCGCACCCGGTGGCGAAGGCGCACTTCGGCGGCGCACCAGAACAGGAGTGCGCCGCCGAAGAGGGCAAGTATCAGGCCCCCGACCGTCGCCGTCGTCGTCTCCACCCCGAGCCCCCAGCCTTGTCCACAGCCTGTGGACAGAGCCTCACAGTCGGGGGCCAACGGGGGACAGACACCCGGAGGCCGTCCGGCGAACCAGGGGATACGGAGAGGTGAATCGGACGACCGCAGATGGCCCGAAGCCGACCCGGAAGGACGCGGGGAACTCCAAGGGCCCCCGAACGACCCCGAGGGAGCGCGAGGGAGCACAAGGCATCGCGCTTGGTTGCGCGTGGCGGCGGGGCGTGAAACGACGGGACGTCGCGAAGGGCGCGATCAGGCCACGGGACTGATGAACCCCTGCTCCGTGAGCATCCGCAGCGACTCCGGCACCCGGTCCCGCAGCACCACCCGGTCCTCGCCGAGCAACTGCGCGATCGCGTCCACGATCTCGCCCGCCGACAGCGTCCCGTCGCAGACGCCGACGAACCCGGCGCCCACCGTGTCCACCTTGGTGGCGCGCCGCATGCCCCGGTTGTGGCGCAGGACCACGTGCTCCGGGTCCTCCGCCCCGGGCGCACCGACCTGCTCCTGGACCACCTCGTCGGCCAGCACGTACCGGGCCGCCAGCAGGGCCGCGTCGTCGTGCGTCCGCAGGAAGTCCTGCCGGTCGAACCACTCCTCGATGTGCGGGCCGAGCGGCTGCTCGACCGGGTGCGGCCACTCCTCGACCCGGACGGTCGGCCGCTCGGCGCCACCCGCGCGCAGCGTGATCCAGCCGAAGCCGATTCCCTCGACCCGCCCGGCCTCGAACGCGTCCAGCCACTCCCCGTACCGGGCCTGGTAGTCGCCACCGGGACCGCGGTGGTCACCGCCGTCCCGCAGCCACAGCTCGGCGTACTGGGCGACGTCCTGCACCTCACGCTGGACGATCCAGGCGTCCAGCCCGGTGCCCGCGACCCAGCCGGACAGCCGGTCGTGCCAGTCCTCGCCCTTGACGTGCTGCCAGTTGGCCAGCAGCTGGCAGTAGCCACCCGGTTCCAGCCGGGCGGCGGCGGAGCGGACCAGGCTGCGGCAGAGGTCGTCGCCGGCCATGCCGCCGTCCCGGTAGGTGAACCGGCCGGTCGGCGAGATCACGAACGGCGGGTTGGAGACGATCAGGTCGAACTTCCGCTCCCCGACCGGCTCGAAGAGGCTTCCCTCGGCGGTCTCGGCGTGGTCGAAACCGGACAGCGCCAGAGTGAGCTCGGTGAAGCGCAGCGCCCGCGCGTTGACGTCGGTCGCGGTGACCCGCTGGGCGTGCCGGGCCGCGTGAAGCGCCTGCACACCGGAGCCCGAGCCGAGGTCCAGCGCGGACCTGACCGGCCGGCGCACCGTGATGTTGGCCAGCGTGGTGGACGCGCCCCCCACACCGAGCACCAGGTCCTTGCGGGCCACCCCGTGCGCGGTCTCACCGGACCCGATCCCGCCGGCGCCGCCGACCGCACAACCCAGGTCGGAGACCACCCAGGCGTCCGCGCTCGGCAGACCGGCGACCTCGTCGGCGTACGGGCGGACGTCGACGGTGGCCCGCACCAGATCGCCGTCCGTCCGCAGCCAACCGTCGGTCAGGCAGTCCTCGACGGGCAGCGCGGCGGCGGCCGCCCGGTACGGCACGGGCTGCTGCAGCAGGAAGAGCCGCACCAGCGTCTCCAGCGGGCTGCCGCCGCGGGTCGCCCGCAGCGCGGGCACCGCCTCGCTGCGGGCCAGCGCCGCGTACCCGGTGGGCCCGAGCAGGTCCAGGCAGCCGTCGGCGGTGTACGAGGCGGCGAGCAGGGCCTCGCGCAGTCTGGCGAGGCGGGTCGGGTCGAGAACGGGGCTACTGATCACCCCGACATTGTCCCCCGCCCGGTCGCCCCCGCTCCCCTCGGCAGCCCCTCGAAGGTCCCCCGAAAGCTCCTCAACGGCCCCGTGACGGATCCGTGCAGGTCCACGCGCCGACCCCGTGGCGGGGCTCCGGGGCCGGGTCGGGCCCGGAGGGACGTCCCACCGGCCGGACAGCGATTCGAGCAGCGCGAACGCCCCCTCGGCAGGTCGGGCGAAGGGGCGGACGAGGGGGGCGGACGAGGGGGCGGAACAGCGGGTCCGACGGCGACAACGGCTCGGTCGGGGATACCGGTGCGGATACGGATACCGGTGCGGGTGCGGGTGCGGGAGGTGCGGGTGCGGGAGGTGCGGGTGCGGTCCGTCAGCTCGCCGAGGGGACGGGGGCGGAGGAAGGCTGAGCGGCGGCGGGATCCGTCGCGGCGGGGCTGCCCGCCGGGCTCGTACCGTCCGCCGTACCGGGAGCCGGAGTACCGGGAGCCGCCGTGCCCGTGGCGCCCGCCGACGGAGCCGCGGCAGCCGTGCCCGGCTTGCAGCCCTCCTGCTTGGCCATCGCCGCACCCAGCTCGCCGCGCTGAAGCTTGCCCTGTGCCTGTGTGGAGAGCGAGGCCAGCTGCTGAATCTGGTCGGAGATGCTGCGGAGTCCGTCGGCGAACTTCCCCTGGTCGGTGTTGGGCAGCGCGTCCAGCTTCTTCTGGACCTCCAGGTACCCGTCGGCCGCCTTGGTGAGCTCGGCGACGGTGTCCTTCTGGAGAGTGGCCCCGTCGTCCACCTTCGGCGCTCCCGCGCCGTCGATGGCCGCAGCGATGTCCTGGTTGGTCTTGGCCAGACGCCCGATGTCCGCCGAGAGACGCTTCTGGAGGTCGACCGGGACCTCGCCGGTCTTCACCTGGCCGGTGTCCGCCAGCGCGGCCTGCGCCTGGGCGATCGGGTCCTTGGCCCCGCCGCACACCTTCACCGCCCAGGAGTCCAGCTGCTTGCTGTTGTCGTCGCCGCAGCCGACGGCGCCGAACGCAAGCAGCGCGCCGAGCGCGGGTACGGCCAGCAGTCGCTTGTTCACCGGGAGAAGCCCTTTCGGTTTCGGTCGTCGAACAGCGAACCTACACGGCCGCCGCACGACCCCCGGTTCCCGCCCGTACGGGCCGCGCCCGTGCTCCGACCGTCGCCGGAAGGTCGGGACGGAGACAGTTCGAGGGCGCGCCGAAGGTACGACGAGGGCACGCAGCAGGGAGGAACTGCGAAGGAGGGCTGCCGCTCGAAGAGGCGTGGCGCCCCGGGTGACCGACCACCGGTGACCGGGCAGCCGTCACCTCACGGCCCGCGAGCGACGACCTCCGGCGGGCCTGCCGGGACCAGCCGGTCAGCCCGTGAGCACGTCGGCCGGGACCGGCCAGCTCATCCGGATCAGACCGCCACCGGTGCCGCTGGTGACCTCAAGGTCCTCGACCAGGCCGGTGAGCACCGCGAGACCGAGCGTGTCCTCGTCCGGATCGACGCCTTCCGCCGAACCGGCGGCGGTCGGGACGGTGTCGAGGCCGGCCTCGTCCTCGACCTCGATGAGGAAACGCTTCTCCTGGTCGATGAGGGCCACCCGCACCGCGCCGGTGATGCCACCACGCTGGTGCAGACCGACCGCGCGGGAGCATGCCTCACCGACGGCGAGCCGCACCTCGTCGAGCACCGACTCGTCGACCCCGACTCGTCTGGCGACTGCCGCGGCGACCAGCCGGGCCGTACGGACGTGCTCGGGAAGCGCACTGAATCGAAGTTCGACGGTTGCCATCTCTCCCCCTCGGGGTGCTCCGACCGGGGCCGGGCATACGGCCGCTGCGGGCCGACGTCAGCCGGCCCCTGGGCGGACCGACGGGCCGGGGCCGCAACAGGGCCCCGGCTCCCGGCCGCGTTGAGAATCGGGCGGGCCGACCACGGAGGGCCGACCCGGCCGGATCGGTCGGGTCAGTCGGTCGCGTTGACCGCGTCGTCCACCGAGTTGTGGATCGGGAAGACCTTGGTCAGGCCGGTGATGCGGAAGATCTTGAGGATGCGCTCCTGGTTGCAGACCAGTCGCAGCGAACCCTCGTGGGCGCGCACCCGCTTCAAGCCGCCCACCAGCACACCGAGCCCGGTGGAGTCCAGGAAGTCCACGCCCTCCATGTCGACGACGAGGTGGTAGCTGCCGTCGTTGACGAGCTCGACCAGCTGCTCACGCAGCTTCGGGGCGGTGTACACATCGATCTCGCCGCCAACCTCGACGACCGTGCGATCGCCGACTGTACGGGTCGACAGGGACAGGTCCACGGAACCTCCAGCACCTTGCCTTGCTACGTCATTGCGATCCTCGGCCGGACGGCCGCCACCGCATGGTCACAAGCCTCGGGCACGCCCAGCCCATGCGGCAAGCCTCGGCGCTGCGACCCCCGGCCGTACGGCCGACACGGCCACATTCAACCACTTGTGACCATGCCCGCACGATGGCTTGGGACGATTCTCCGTCACTCCGGTGACACACTGGGTCCTCATGCCGCCGCGTCACAGCCTGCCCGAGGCACTGCTCACGACCCTGTCCACCACCCGCGGGCGGTCGGACCGGCTCACCCATACGGAGCACCTTCCCGCCCGGGCCGCCCGCTATTCACCGTGGCCCGACCGGATCCGGCCCGAGATCGTCGAGTCCGCCCGGGCCCTGGGCGTGGAACGCCCCTGGGCCCATCAGGCAGAAGCAATGAATCTGGCCAAATCCGGCCATACTGTGGTGATCGCCACAGGAACCGCCTCGGGCAAGTCCCTCGGCTACCTGGCCCCCGTCCTCTCCGATCTGCTGGACGGAACCGAAGCCCGCAACGGGCGCGGCGCCACCGCGCTCTACCTCGCCCCCACCAAGGCACTCGCCGCCGACCAGCGCCGCCGGGCCGCGGACCTCGCGCCGCCCCGGGTCCGGGCCGCCCTCTACGACGGCGACACCCCGCCCGAGGAACGCGAGTGGGTCCGCCAGTACGCCTCGTACGTGCTCACCAACCCGGACATGCTGCACCGCGGCATCCTGCCCGCCCACGCACGCTGGTCCTCCTTCCTCAAGACCCTGCGCTACGTCGTGATCGACGAGTGCCACAGCTACCGCGGCGTGTTCGGCTCGCACGTCGCCCAGGTGCTGCGGCGGCTGCGCCGGATCTGCGCCCGGTACGGATCCGAGCCCACCTTCCTCCTCGCCTCCGCCACCACCGCCGACCCGGCCGTCACCGCACGGCGGCTCACCGGCCTGCCCGCCGACGCGGTCACCGAGGACGCCTCCCCGCGCGGGCCCGTGGTCTTCGGGCTCTGGGAGCCGCCGCTCACCGAGAACGTCGGCGAGCACGGGGCGCCGGTCCGCCGGACCGCCACCGCCGAGGCCGCCCACCTCCTCACCGACCTCGTCGAACGGGAGATCCGCACCGTCGTCTTCGTCCGCTCCCGCCGCTCCGCCGAGCTGGTCGCCCTGCAGACCCAGGACCAGCTCGGCCGCCCGCTCGCCGACCGGGTGGCCGCCTACCGCGGGGGCTACCTCGCCGACGAGCGCCGCGCCCTGGAACGCGATCTGCACTCCGGCCGGCTGCTCGGCCTCGCCTCCACCTCCGCACTGGAGCTCGGTGTCGACATCTCCGGCCTGGACGCCGTCCTGATGGCCGGCTACCCCGGCACCCGGGCCTCGCTCTGGCAGCAGGCCGGACGGGCCGGGCGCGAGGCCCAGGGCGCCCTCGCCGTCCTGATCGCCCGGGACGACCCGCTGGACACCTACCTGGTGCACCATCCGGAGGCGCTGTTCGCCACCCCGGTCGAGGCCACCGTGCTGGACCCCGACAATCCGCACGTCCTCGCCCCGCACCTGTGCGCGGCCGCCGCGGAGCTCCCGCTGACCGACACCGACCTGGAACTGTTCGGCCCCTCCGCCGGACCGCTGCTGCCGATACTGGAGCGACGCGGGCTGCTCCGCCGTCGCGGCGACGCCTGGTACTGGACCCGCCGCGAACGGGCCGCCGACGGCGTCGACCTGCGGGGCAGCGGCGGCAGCCCGGTGCAGATCGTCGAGGCCCCGACCGGGCGGCTGCTCGGCACCGTGGACGCCTCCGCCGCCCACACCACCGTCCACACCGGCGCCGTCCACCTCCACCGGGGCCGCAGCTACCTCGTCCGGGAGTTCGACCTCGACAACTCGGTCGCGCTGGTCGAACCCGCCGACCCGCCCTACACGACCGCCGCCCGCGACATCACCTCCATCTCGGTGCTCTCCACCGACACCACCGTCGACTGGGGCGAGGGCCGGCTCAGTTTCGGCTCCGTCGAGGTGGTCAACCAGGTGGTCGGCTACCTCCGCAAGCGGATCTCCACCGGCGAGATCATGGGCGAGAGCAAGCTCGACCTGCCGCCGCGCACCCTGCGCACCCGCGCGGTCTGGTGGTCCGTCACCGAGGACCAGCTCCTCGACGCGGACATCCCGCTCGACCAGTTGCCCGGCGCCGCCCACGCCGCCGAGCACGCCTCGATCGGGCTGCTCCCGCTCTTCGCCACCTGCGACCGCTGGGACATCGGCGGCGTCTCGGTACCGCTCCACCCGGACACCGGACTGCCCACCGTCTTCGTCTACGACGGCCACCCCGGCGGTGCCGGATTCGCCGAGCGGGGCTTCCAGCGGGCCGTCCAGTGGCTGACGGCCACCCGGGAGGCGATCGCGGCCTGTGAGTGCGAACGCGGCTGCCCCTCCTGCGTGCAGTCGCCCAAGTGCGGCAACGGGAACGACCCGCTGGACAAGGCGGCGGCCGTCCGGATGCTGGACGTGCTGCTCGCAGGAGCGCCCGCCGTGCCGGCCGCGGAGCGGCTGGAACCGGCAGCGGCCACCGGGGAAGCGGACGGCTCCGAACCGGCGGAAGCGGCGGACGCGGTCGAAGCGGCGGAAGCGGTCGAAGCGGCGGAAGCGACGGACGCGGCGGAAGCGGAGCCTGAGGGACGGACGACCGCGGCCGGGGAGGTCGGGGGCGTCGGGGAGGCGTGCGAAGCCGGGGAAGCCGGAGGTTCATGAGCCCGTCCCCTCGGTCTGGGCGGCCGTCACCGCCGGGCCGGCCACCGCGGTGACGGCCTCGCCGACCGCGGCGCGCGCGTCCTCGTCCGTCGGGGCGACCGCCGCACGGATCGGGCCGGCCCGGGACCGGGCACGCGCCGGCCCGACCGGCAGGCGGACCGGCAGCCCGGTGACCGGCACCTCCGCCACCACGTCGACGGCATCGGCCTCCCGGTCCACCGTGCAGGAGACCACCGTGGCCGCCTGCACGGCCGCCACGGCCCGGGCCCGGTCGCAGCCGCCGTCCGCGTCCAGCAGCAGCCGGTCGGCCGCCGCGAGCGCCGCGAGGTCGGCGGCGGACTCCGCGCGGTGGCGGGCGCCGACCGCCACACCCACCGACAGCAGGACGGTGAACGCCGCGCAGCCCAACAGCGCGCACACGACCAGCCAGACCGTCGCCGACCCGCCGTCGTGCCCGCCGCCGCGGGCCCCCGCCCGACCGGAGCGGAACCGCAGCGCGCCGCGCGCCCGAGCCACGACACGCGTCAGCTCGGCCACGGGCCGGCACCTCCCTCCCCGCCCCGCAAGGTGTCCTCCCGCGCTGCCACGGCCGCCGCGCCCAGCCGGACCGAGAGCACGCTCCCGAGCCCGCCCGGTGCCGTGGACGGCGCGTCCACGGTGACCCGGACCGTGTCCGCCGCCAGGTCGATCCGGACCTCCGCCCCCGGCGGGGCGACCGCCCGCGCGATCCCGGCGGCATCCGTCTCGCCCCGCGCCGCCGCCCTGGCTCCTTCCCTCGCCGCATCCACGCACCGCACCTGGGCACCCGCCGCGAGTACGGCCCAGACCAGCATCGCGGCCAGCAGCACCAGCGCCGGCAGCGCGACAGCGGTTTCGGCGGTGACGAAGCCACCGTCGCCCCGCCGTCGGCGCCGCCCGTTCCGGCCGGTCGGGGCGAGCCGACCGGAACGGGCGGCACAGGGGCCGCAGCCGGCAGGAAGCAGCCGGGCACACCGCCCTGCGGACGGCGCCTCAGGTCGCATGGAGCGCACGGTCCAGGACGTCGGTGAGGGCTCCGATGACCGCCGGGCTGGTCACCACCTTGTAGAGCCCGGCAGCCAGCGCGCACGCCCCGAGCGTGCCGACCGCGTATTCCGCCGTGGTCATCCCGGCGTCCGAGCGGGCCCTCGCCCGGCCGGCCCGCCGGATCCGACGGATCGCCCAGCGGCCCCGTCGCCGCCCCATCCGCACCAGTCGGCCGAGCGAACTGCCGCTGTCGAAAACGGGCTTGAGCACTGCATCCATGGTTCTCTCCTTGGATCGATTCAGGTGTCGACCGGGCCGGGCGGAGCGGCCTCCACCGCGCCCTCCGCACACTGCGTCCGGTACCGATCGACATGTTTGACGAGACGTCACATTTGCTGCGTGAAGCGAGAAGTGAGCCCCACCACCACCGGGACCACACCCAGCAGGACGAAGGCCGGGAGGAAGCAGAGCCCGAGCGGCACGGTGGCCAGCACGCCGGCCCGGCGGACCCGCGTGTGCGCCGCCCGTACGGCCTCCGCTCGTTGGCCGCCCGCCAGTCCGGTGAGCGCCTCGGCCGCCGGGGTCCCGCTGAGGCTCGTCCGGACCAGGCAGCGGGCCAGCGGTGCCAATCGCGGATGCTCCTCGCCCAGTCGGCGCCAGCAGTGTTCCGGCGGCGCGCCCAGGGCGAGTTCCGCCGCCGCTGCCATCAGCCGGGGACCCATCGGGGCTCCCACGCTCCGGCCGACCGCTGCGACGGCCTCCGCCGGCGAGCCCGCCGAGCCGAGGCAGGCCGCCAACAGCTCCGCGGTGAGCGGCAGCTGTCGGACCAGCCGTTGTTCGTCCGACAGGGCTCGCCGCTCCGCCGGGGACCGGGCCCGCGGCAGCCGCCGGTACAACCCCGCCGCCACCAGTAGACCCACCACCGGGCCTGCCCCACCGCCGAGGAACGCCGCTGCGCCGATCCCCGCGGAGAGCGCCGCGACCCCCCGCCGAGCCCGCTCCGCCACGGCGGCTCCCCTGTTGGCGGGCTCCGCCCGACCACCGCCCGGCCACCGGCGGGCCGGGGCGTCTCCGGCCCTTGGCGGCCCCGCTGTCGGCACCCTGGCCGTTCGCCACTTCGCCGCCCGCCGCCGGGCCGTCCTTCGGACACGCCACCCGCTCAGCGGCAGCGCACCCGCCGCCATGGCCGGGCCCAGGACGGTCCAGTCCATCGCCCGCATCACGCCGACCTCACCTTCCCTGCGAACGATCCGCTCGACCGTCCCTCCCGAGGGCGGGTCCGGGTGATCCCGCACCGCCGGCCGGACCCGGGCTCCGGGCGGCCCTCGGCCGTCCGGCCGCGGAACGGACCCGTTTCCCGGGCGTCCTCCGACGCCGACCGGACGATGCGCGACGTCCAGGCCAGGCCGATCCCTTCCAGCGCCGCCCCTGCGACCAGGCAGGCCAGCCCGGCGGGTGTGTGGAGCAGGACGTCCACCGGTCGGGCGCCGATGGCCGCGCCGAGCAACAGCCCCACGAGCGGCAACCCGGCCAGGACCGCGACCGTGGCGCGCGGCGCCGCCAGCTCGGCGGCGATCTCCTCGGACAGCGCCCGTTCGACGCGCAGTGCCTCGGCCACCCCGTCCAGACCGGCCGCCAGGCCCGTTCCACCGTCGGAGGCCACCCGCCAGCAGGCGGCGATCGCAGCCGCTCCACGGCCTCCCGGCAACTCGGCGAGCAGCAGGAGTGCGGCGGGCACATCCGCGCCGTACCGGCCGGCCGCGAGCCGGGCGACCGGCTCCGCCCCGAGCCGGCCCAGCTCCGCCCGGTCTGCGGCGATCCGCGTGGTCACCACGTGCAGCGCCTGTTCGGGCGTCGCTCCGCTGCGCAACTCACCCGCCAGTCCGGCACAGAGCTCCACCACCGCGGCCGCCCGGCGTCCGGCCCCGGCCGCCGCCGCGCGCCGCAGCCGCCACCTCCGCAGCGGCAGGGCGGCCAGTGCGGCGGCCAGGGCCGGAACGGGCGAGACCGTCACCCATCCGGCCGCCAGTCCACCGGGCAGGAGCAGCAGTTCGGGTGCACCCCTGGCGGCCCGCCAGGACGCGCCCACCCGGCTGCCGAACGGCACGGCTCCACGCCGCCGGGGCCTACGCCCCCGCCCGTGACCGGCGGATCCCCGGGACCCGCCGGCCTCGCCGGACTCACCGGCCCGCCCGGCGAGCAGGTGCCCGGCCCGCCGTACACCCGCCAACTGCCGCTGCAGGCACCACCGGCCGGCCGCCGCCGCCCCGCAGAGGGCCGCCGCCCAACAGAGTTCGACCCGGTCAACCGTCACGTCCGCCACCAGCCTCTCGCCGAGTTCTCCCGTTCCAGGGACCGAGCAACAGCACCGCGCCCACCCCGCACCCGCCCAGCAGCAGGACGAACGCCACCTGCACCGAGGCCGCCGTCACGGCGGCCCGCCCGCGAGCCGAACCCCCCGGTCGGCCAGCAACCGGGTCAACCGCTCCCAGCCGGCCCCCGGCACCGCGCCGCCGTCCGCCGTGAACGTCACCGCGGGGGTGGTGACGGCCAGTCCCTGCCGGTCGCCGGCCAAGGTGTGGATCTCGGCGATCCGTCGCCTCCCGGTGGCCGGCTCCCGCACGAGGTGCACCACCACGTCCAGCGCCGCGCGGAGTTGGCTGTGCACGGCCGCCCGGTCCAGCCCGGCCAGCGAACCGAGCGCCTCCAGCCGGACCGGGACGTCCGCCGCGGTGTTGGCGTGGACGGTCCCGGTGCCGCCTTCGTGGCCGGTGTTGAGGGCGGCCAGGAGATCCGACACCTCGGCCCCGCGCACCTCCCCGACCACCAGCCGGTCGGGCCGCATCCGCAGTGCCTGGCGGACCAGGTCCCGAAGGGTCAGCTCGCCCAGCCCCTCCTGGTTCGGCGGGCGACTCTGCAGCCGGACCACGTGCGGGTGGTCCGGACGCAGCTCGGCGGAGTCCTCGGCGATGACGATCCGCTCCTCCGGACCGACCAGACCCAGCAACGCCGCCAGCAGCGTGGTCTTCCCCGTGCCGGTGCCGCCGCTGACCAGCATCGAGAGCCGGGCCCGCACGAGGCCCGCGAGCAGCTCCGCGCCGCGCGGCGGCACGGCCCCGCCGGTCACCAGCTCGTCGAGGGTGAAGGGCCTGGGGCGGCAGACCCGCAGCGAGATGTGGGTGCAGCCGGCCGCGATCGGCGGCAGCACCGCGTGCAGCCTGGTGCCGTCCGGCAGCCTGGCGTCCACCCAGGGCCGTGCGTCGTCGAGCCGCCGTCCGGCCGCCGTGGCCAGGCGGTGGGCCAGCCGCCGCACCGCACCGGCGTCCGCGAAACGGACGCCGGTCGCCCGGCGCAGGCCCCCGCCGCGGTCGACCCAGACCTCGTCCGGTCCGTTGACGAGGACGTCCGTGACGTCGGGCGCCGCCAGCAGCCGGTCCAGCGGGCCCGCACCCACCAGTTCGGCGCACAGCGAGCGCACGGTGTCGAGGACGTCGTCGCCGCCGAGCGGCGGCCGGGTGGCGCGCAGCGCGGCCGCGACGGAATCGGCCGTCGGGGCGGCCCCGGACTCGGCCAGCCGCAGCCGGACGGCGTCGACCAGCGCCGCCGCCCGCGCCTCCCGGGCCGTCCGTCCGTAGGGGTTCGGCTCGGGCGGCGGCCCGAGCGCGGGCACGCGCCCTGCGACGGGCACGCTCCGGAGCGACCGCTGTTCGTACGCGCCGGCGCGGCGGCCCGCGACGCCGTCCGAGCCTCCCGCTCTCCGCAGACGGACCATCAGTACACACCTCCCCCGACCGCCGGAACCGGCGGCAGCACCTCGTCCAGAAAGGTCTCGCAGAAGCGGGCGAGCGGGCCGCTCTCCCGGATGCCCGGCGGCACGCCCTGCTCGGTGTCGGCGGCCAGGCCGGGCTCCGGCTCCAGCACGCCGGCGAGCTGCAGCCGCAGTCCCTGCGCGATCTTCCGGGCCGGGATGCCGAAGGGCCCCACGGGCCGCACCACGACCCTGACGTCCTCGATCCGCATCCGGGCGGACGCGGAGACCCGGTCGGAGGCCGCCACCGCGCGCAGCTCGGCCGGCACCACCAACAGGGCCGTGTCGGACTGCTCCAGCGCCTGCCCGGCCGCCGGGTCGAGCCGCCGGGGAACGTCGACCACCACCAGGCCACCGCGGCGGCGGGCGGCGGCCAGCACGCTGCGCATGGCCTCGGGGGGCACGGCCAGCGTGTCGCTCCGGTCCCAGGACAGGCAGGACAGCGCGGTGAGCCGCTTGGGCGCGGGCAGCGCCCGGGTCAGCTCGGCGCCGCTCACCCGGCCGCGTGAGGCGGCCAGGTCCGGCCATCGCAGGCCGGCGGCCGCCTCGCTGCCGAGCAGGAGGTCGAGCCCGCCCCCCAACGGATCGCCGTCGACGAGGACGGTCCGCCGTCCGCGGCGGGCGGCGGTCACGGCGAGCGCGCACGCCAGGGTGGACGCGCCCGCGCCTCCCCTCCCGCCGAGCACCGCGACGGTGAGCGCAGGGGTGCCGACGCCCTCCACGGCGTCGGCGATCCGATCGAGCAGCCAGGCCTCCGCGTCGGGCAGGAAGAGCACGTGCTCGGCGCCGAGTTGGACGGCTCTGACCCAGACCCCCGGGTCGTCGAGGTCCAGCCCCAGCAGCAGCACCCCGGCCCGACGGGGCAGACCGGCGCACTGCTCGGCCCGGTCGTCGCCGACCAGGACCAGCGACGACCCCTCCCAGAGCTCGCGCGGCGGCGACGCTCCCCGGAGCAGCCGCGGTTCGGTGCCGGCCGCCGCGCAGATCCGCAGCAGGTGCTCGGCCAGGCCGGGGTCCCCGGTGAGGACGAGCGGTCGGGTGGGCGCCGGACCGTTGGCGGTGGCGTGGTCGGTGGTGGGCTTCGACATGGCGGCTCCCCTGTGCGGGTGCCCGGCCGCACGGGGCGGGCCGGGCACACGTCCGGTCGGTGCGACAGCCGGCCGCGGGCCCGCAGCACGGACCCGGTGACCGCTGCCGACCCTCACGGTGGGCGGTGATCCGGATTCCGTCCGCCGGGTTCCGATTCCCTGTGGACAACTCGGGGGTTGTGGAGGAAAACGTTCACTCGGAAGGGGGGCTATTGAGCAAAGAATTGACGAAACGGGCTCACCGAGAAGAACCGGTATAGACCGCACCAAGGGGAAGCAACCGCTCCGGGCGCTGCTGCGGGACCGCCTCGACCGGCCATTCCGCGCGTTCGAGGGGCTGAGGACAGCCATGATCAATGATCTACCGAGAGTGACCAAATCGCCCGAAGGGGCCCGTCGTCGACACCCCCCGTAGATGTCCGCCGGGCCGGCGGGCCGATTCCCCGGCAGTAGCCGTTCAAGCCCTGAAAATGGCCCCGGACGTGCGACGACCCCCGCCGGGGGGGAGAGCGGGGGTCGTCTATCCACGGCCCGACTCGGGGGGGAGGAGCCGGACCGGGTTAGCACGGTCGCGAACGATCCGTGACTTCCATGGTGTACCCGAGCGGCCAGAAACACAAACCCGCACGCCCACGAGTACACCGAATGGCGGGCCGTTTTGTGGTGCCCTCTATCCTCGGTTCCCGTGGACACCACCGAGAACGCCGACGAGTACGCCGACGAGTCCCCGGACTCCACCGCCGGAGCCGCCGAAGCCCCGGGGAGCGACGGAGCGGCCGGGGCAGCCGGGGCGCCCGGGTCGGACGCGACACCCCTGACCGGCCCGCCGGCCGCCCCGGCGCGTCCGGCGGGCCCGCGGACCGCGGCCTTCTTCGATCTCGACAAGACCATCATCGCCAAGTCGAGCGCCCTCGCGTTCAGCCGCCCCTTCTACCAGGGTGGCCTGATCAACCGTCGGGCCGTCCTGCGAAGTGCGTACGCCCAGTTCGTCTTCCTGGTGGGCGGCGCGGACCACGACCAGATGGAGAAGATGCGCGAGTACCTCTCCGCACTCACCCGGGGCTGGAACGTTCAGCAGGTCCGCGAGATCGTCGCCGAGACCCTGCACAACCTGATCGACCCGATCATCTACGACGAGGCCGCCTCACTCATCGAGCAGCACCACGCGGCCGGTCGCGACGTCGTCATCGTCAGCAGCTCCGGCTCCGAGGTCGTCGAGCCGATCGGTGCGCTGCTCGGCGCCGACCACGTGATCGCCACCCGGCTGAAGATCGAGGACGGCTGCTACACCGGCGAGATCGAGTACTACGCCTACGCCGAGAACAAGGCCGCCGCCATCCGGGAGTTGGCCGAGCGCGAGGGCTACGACCTCGCCGAGTGCTACGCCTACAGCGACTCGTCGACCGACCTGCCGCTACTCGAGGCGGTCGGCCACCCCTCGGCGGTCAACCCGGACCGCGCGCTGCGCAAGGAGGCGGTCGCCCGGGAGTGGCCGGTGCTGGTCTTCGACCGGCCGGTGGAACTCCGGCGTCGGCTCCCGGAGTTCTCGGCGCCGAGCGGCTCGGTGCTGACCGCGGTGGCGATCGGCACGGCGGTGCTCACGGCCGGGGTGATCTGGTACGTGGCGCGACGGCGGCGCCCGACGGCCTGACCCTGCGGGAAGCGCCGGGCACCCGCCGCCGAGCCGAGGGGCAAAACGGGCAAAAGCCGAAGACTTCTCGTTTCGGGTTCCCCTTTCGCCCGAAACGCGATACAAATGAAGCACGGCCCGCGAGACCCGGTCAGGACCCCTAAGAGGTCAAACCGACAACGCAGTTCAGGCCCCACGGACCGCGTACAGATGACTGAGCACCCACATGCAGCCGACCCGCTGTCGGGCCGCCGCACCAGACGAACGGGCAGGATCCCCGTCTGATGGGCACTTCCGGTGCATGCATGGTCACCCGGCATCTGTGCCAGCGGCGGCACCCGGCAGGATCAGGTGCCGCCGCATCTCTTCGTCCCGGCGCCTCCCGGCCCGGGACCCCCGGCCGCCGCCCCTCGACCGCCCTTGACGCCGGTCGGACCGCGCGTCCGGTCAGACCATGCCGCGCTGCATCGCCTCGCAGACCGCCGTGGACTCCCGAACCCCGAGCCGCAGGGCCCGGCCGCAGTGGCCGATCCAGGCGGCCAGCCCCTCCGGCGCGCCCGCCAGGTAGCCGGCCAGCGCCTGCCGGTAGGCATCGGTCCCCAGCTCCGCCAGGCCGACCTCGGCCGGGCAGATCGACTTCGGGTCTAGCCCCTCGGCGATCAGCACGATCCGCTGGGCGGCCCGGGCGATCAGGCCGTTGTGGGAGCCGAACGGCCGCAGCGCCAGGAGCTCGCCGTGCACCACCGAGGCGACCACCAGGGCCGGCGTGCCGACGCCCTGCCCCTCCGCACGGGCCACCAGCAGCCGGGAGAGCTGGTCGAGCCTGGCGGCGACCTCCTCCGAGCCCGGCGCCGGGGGCAGCACGGGCACCGGCCCGTCCACCGCACCCGGCACCGCGGACTCGACTCCCTCCACCGGCTTCAGCTCCAGCGGGAACGGATCGTCGGCACCCTCGCCCGCCTGGCGCGGCCGCCCCGCGGGGGCGTCGGAGTCCCCCACCGCGAGCAGGTGCAGCCGGGCCAGCACCTGGAGCGGCGAGTGCCGCCAGACGCTGAGCAGCTGGCCGGCCTCGGCCGAGATCCGCAGGGCGGCGCCGACCGCCCGGGCCTCGGGGTCGGCGCCGAAGTCGCTGCGCCGCCGGACCTCCTCCAGCGGCCAGTCCGCCCCCGCCAGCGCGGCGGAGGCCCGGGCGCCCCGCAGGGCGGACTCCGAGGTGACCTCGGCCGCGCGGCGGCGCATCACCCGGTGGCCGTAGAGGCGGTCGACGGCCTTGCGCACCTCGGCCACCGCGTCGGGCACCCCGGGGAGCTGGGCCAGCGGGGCGAGGGGATCTGTTCCAGTGCTCACCTACCCGAGGGTAATGAACCGGGGCCACTCCCGGAACGGCAACCTCGCATCACCCTTTAGAGGCAATCCTCACTTCCCTCCGGCGAACCACCCGAAACCCCGGATAGCATGGCCACTATCGGAAGCGATAACGATTTCCAGTTCTGGAGATCGTCGGCCCCGGCCGCGGAGCGGACGAGCGACCGCGGCGGGCCCCAGAGCGAGCGAGAGCCGGAGTCCCAGATGAAGATCGCCTTCGTCGGCAAGGGCGGCAGCGGCAAGACCACGCTGTCCGCACTGTTCATCCGCCACCTGGCCGCCTCGGGCCGCCCGGTCATCGCCGTCGACGCCGACATCAACCAACACCTCGGCCCCGCACTTGGCCTGACGGACGCGCAGGCCGCCGAACTGCCCTCGCTCGGGGCCCACCTGCCCGACATCAAGGAGTACCTGCGCGGCTCCAACCCGCTGATCCGGTCCTCCGAGGAGATGATCAAGACGACCCCGCCCGGACGGGGCTCGCGCCTGCTCCGGATCGTCGAGGAGAACCCGGTGTACGCGGCCTGCGCCCGCCCGGTCGCGCTCGACGAGGGCTCGGTGCGACTGCTGGCGACCGGCGCGTTCACCGAGGAGGACCTCGGGGTGGCCTGCTACCACTCCAAGGTCGGCGCGGTCGAGCTGCTGCTCAACCACCTGGTCGACGGCCCGGACGAGTACGTCGTGACCGACATGACCGCGGGCTCCGACTCGTTCGCCTCCGGCCTGTTCACCCGTTTCGACCTGACCTTCCTGGTCGCGGAACCGACCCGCAAGGGCGTCTCGGTCTACCGCCAGTACCGCGACTACGCGCGCGACTTCGGCGTGCGACTGCGCGTGGTGGGCAACAAGGTGCAGGGGCCGGAGGACCTGGAGTTCCTCCGCCGCGAGGTCGGCGACGACCTGCTGACCGCCTTCGGGCACTCCGACTGGGTGCGCCGGCTGGAACAGGGCGCCAACCCGCAGCTGCGAGCCCTGGAGCCGGCCAACCGCGCCGTGCTGGACGAACTGCGCGCGGAGGCGGACACCACGTACGGGCAACGGGACGCCCGCCGCTACACCGAGCAGGCCGTCCTCTTCCACCTCCGCAACGCCGAGAGCTGGGCCAACGCCAAGGTCGGCATCGACCTCGCCACCCAGGTGGACCGGGGCTTCGTGCTCGGCGACCGGCTCGCCGCGGCCGACGAACCCGCCGCGGCCGGCGCTCCGGCCTGACCGGCGGCGGCCCTCCGCCGCCCCGACGCCACCGACGGGCCGCGGTCTCCCCACCCCGGGGAGGCCGCGGTCCGTCCGGCTCCCCGGCCCGAATCCCCGGCCCCCGACCCCGACCCCGGCCCCGGCGACGGCGGTACCGAGCGCCCGACGCTGCCGCAGGGCACTCCCACCAGCAGATTCCCGTCCGTTCGAGCACCACCCAATGGGGTGAACGGCACGGTTATTGCCTGTCGCCCGGGATGACGCTGTGCAAAGATCCCATTACCCTCGGTTTACCGAGTCTTGATATTCACCTCGGTCCCGACGACCTCTCCGAGGCATGGCTCCTCCCATCGCCCCGGGCGAGCAGCCGTCGGGGCTCCTGATGGTCCACGGTCCGGCCGGTGACACCCGCACTCCCCGCCGCGACCACGCCATCCCGCCACGCCGTCGCGACCCACGACAGCCGATCCGACCCGCCGGGCCCGTCACCGGGCTCACCGCACCGCCGGACCTGACTGCGTTCGTTCCCCCGGAAAGACGGGAAGACTATGACCCTCGACATCTCCGGCGCACCCATCGCCTCCGACACCACCGACCACGCCCCGCCGGGCAGACGTCCCCGTGCCCCCTGGGCACCGGACCTCTCCGCCTCCCTCGTGGTCTTCCTGATCGCCGTGCCGTTCTCGCTCGGCATCGCCCTGGCCACCGGCGCCCCGCTCACCTCCGGCCTCGCCGCGGCAGCGGTCGGCGGGATCGTGGTCGGCCTGTTCGGCGGCACCCCGCTCCAGGTGAGCGGCCCCTCCGCCGCGCTGACCGTGATCACCGCCGGACTGATCTCCCAGTACGGCTGGCAGGCCACCTGCGCCATCACCCTCGCCGCCGGCCTGCTGCAACTCCTGCTCGGGGTCAGGAGGGTGGCGCGCACCGCGCTCGCCGTCTCTCCCGCCATCGTGCACGGGATGCTGGCCGGCGTCGGCCTGACCATCGCCATCGCGCAGCTGCACGTCGTCCTCGGCGGCTCTCCGCAGAGCTCGGCGACGGCCAACCTGCTCGCCCTTCCCGGCCAGTTGGCGGTCCCGCATCCGGCCGCCCTGGCCGTCGGCACCGTCACCGCGGTCGTCCTGCTCGGCTGGCCCCGGCTGAACCGGCTCCCCGGCCGGGCCGGCGTGTTCGGGTCCCGGCTCGTCAGGGTGCCCGGACCGCTGGCCGCCGTCGCCTTCGCCACCACGCTCTCCGTCGCGCTGGACCTCCGGCTCGCCCGGGTCGAGCTCCCCGCCTGGCAACCGCACGACCTCGTCCCCGACCTGCCCCACGGACCGCTCCCCGCCGTCCTGGCCGCCGTGCTGACCGTCACCGCCGTGGCGAGCGTCGAATCACTGCTCTCGGCCGTCGCCGTCGACCGGATGTCCCACCGGACCGGAGACCTCGACCGCGAGCTGCGCGGCCAGGGCCTCGCCAACATGGTGAGCGGCCTGGTCGGCGGTCTGCCGATCGCCGGCGGAGCGGTGCGCAGCACGGCCAACGTCCGCGCCGGGGCCACGAGCCGTCGGTCCTCGATCCTGCACGGAGTCTGGGTGCTGGCGGCGGCGCTGGCCCTCACCGGCGGGCTGCGCCGGATCCCGCTCTCCGCGCTCGCCGCCCTGGTGCTCGTGGTCGGCCTGCAGATGGTGAGCTTCGCGCACATCCGCAAGGTCCACCGGCACCGGGAGTTCCCTGTCTACCTCACCACCGTGGCGGGCGTGGTGCTGCTCGGCGTCCTGCCGGGCGTGGCGCTGGGAGCCGCGACCGCCGTCCTGCTCGCCCTCTACCGGCTGACCCGCGCCCACGTGGACGTCCTGACCGGTCCCGACGGCTCGTTCACCGTGGAGACGCACGGTCCGCTCACCTTCACCGCCGTGCCGCGGCTCAGCCGGTCCCTCGCCGGGATCCCGGCCGGCGCCGATGTCGCGGTCGTCCACGACGGCTCCTTCCTCGACCACGCCGCGTACGAGACCCTGCACAGCTGGCGCACCGGGTACCAGGCCGGCGGCGGCCGCGTCTCGATGGTGACCCACCGCCAGGACGACGAGGTCCTCGACCCCGACGGCACCGTCCGTACCGGCAGCTCTCCCGGCCCGCACCGCTGCCGCGCCTGGACGCCCTGGGTCGGCCACCACTGCGTCGAACAGCAGGAGGACCCGCACGGACGACTGCTGGACGGGGTCCGGGTGTTCCAGCTGCACACCGCCCCGCTGGTCCGGCCCGAACTGGCCCGGCTCGCCCGGGAGGGACAGACGCCGTCCCAGCTCTTCCTGACCTGCGCGGACTCGCGGATGGTCACCAGCATGATCACCAACAGCGGCCCCGGCGACCTCTTCACCGTCCGCAACGTCGGCAACCTGGTGCCGGCGCCGTTCGAGCCGGGGGCGGCCGACGACTCGGTGGCGGCGGCGGTGCAGTACGCCGTCGAGGTCCTGGAGGTCGGTTCGATCACGGTCTGCGGCCATTCGGGCTGCGGGGCGATGAAGGCGCTGCTGGACGGGCTGCACGAACAACCGGGCCCGCCGACCCCGCTGGCCCGGTGGCTGCGCAACGGCCGCGGTTCCCTGGACCGGCTGCGACGGATCCCGGCCGAGTTCACGGCCCGGCCGGTGGTCGACCTGGTCGAGCAGCTCTGCATCACCAACGTGGTCCAGCAGCTGGACCAGTTGCTGGCCAACCCCGCCGTGGAGCGACGGGTGGCCGAGGGCACGCTGAGGCTGGTCGGGATGTACTTCGACTTCGCCACGGCGCAGGCATACGTGCTCGATCGCGAGAGCGGCCGGTTCAGCCCGGTCGAGGCACTGGGCGCACCGGGCGAGACCTCGCCCCGTGCTCACGCCCACGCCCCTGCGGCCGCCGTCATGGCCGCCACAGCGGTCGCGTCCGCCGCGTCCACTTCGGCCGCCGACTGCGACACGCCCGAACGGGTGAAGGAATTCGAAGAGGTCCCACCCTCCGGTACGGACCCCTCCGACGCGACCAGGACCGGGGGCGGTCCGGGCCTGGCCGCCTGAGAGCCGGGCCCGCGTCCCGCCGGGCGGGCCAGGACGCGGGCCCACCTCCGCCACACCCTCCAGAGGTGCCCCGGCCTCGGGCGACCGTTCGACGTCCGGTCAAAGGTCTACACCAATTCACCGGAGCCTCTTGTCAAGTGACCTCTTCGCCTGGTGAGCTGTGCGCTGGGACACACGGGACAATCCCCACGCACGGGAACGATCCCGATCATGACTCGATGAGGAGTGCGCGTTGAGCAACGAGAGCCTGGCCAACCTGCTCAAGGAGGAACGGCGCTTCGCCCCGCCGGCAGAGCTCGCCGCAGCCGCCAACGTCACCGCGGCCGCATACGCTCAGGCCTCCGAGGACCGCCTCGGTTTCTGGGCCGAGCAGGCCCGCCGCCTCACCTGGGCCGTCGAGCCCACCGAGACACTCGACTGGTCCAACCCGCCGTTCGCCAAGTGGTTCGCCGACGGCAAGCTCAACGTGGCCTACAACTGCGTCGACCGCCACGTCGAGGCGGGCAACGGCGACCGCGTCGCCATCCACTTCGAGGGCGAGCCCGGCGACAGCCGCTCCATCACCTACGCCCAGCTCAAGGACGAGGTCTCACAGGCCGCCAACGCCCTGCTGGAACTCGGGGTCCGCAAGGGCGACCGGGTCGCCGTCTACCTGCCGATGATCGCCGAGGCCGTCGTCGCGATCCTCGCCTGCGCCCGGATCGGCGCCACCCACTCGGTGGTCTTCGGCGGCTTCTCCGCCGACGCCGTCGCCTCCCGCATCCAGGACGCCCAGGCCAAGCTCGTCATCACCGCCGACGGCGGCTACCGGCGCGGCAAGCCCTCCGCCCTCAAGCCCGCCATCGACGAGGCACTGACCAAGGTCGACGGCGTCGAGCACGTCCTGGTCGTCCGCCGCACCGGCCAGGACGTCTCCTGGACCGAGGGCCGCGACGTCTGGTGGCACGAGGCCACCGCCCGCCAGTCCACCGAACACACCCCCGAGGCGCACGACGCCGAGCACCCGCTCTTCATCCTCTACACCTCGGGCACCACCGGTAAGCCCAAGGGCATCCTGCACACCTCCGGCGGCTACCTCACCCAGGCCAGCTACACCCACCACGCCGTCTTCGACCTCAAGCCGGAGTCCGACGTCTACTGGTGCACCGCCGACATCGGCTGGGTCACCGGCCACTCGTACATCGTCTACGGCCCGCTCTCCAACGGCGCCACCCAGGTCATCTACGAAGGCACCCCCGACACCCCCCACCAGGGCCGGTTCTGGGAGATCGTCCAGAAGTACGGCGTGACGATCCTCTACACCGCGCCCACCGCGATCCGCACGTTCATGAAGTGGGGCGACGACATCCCCGCGAAGTTCGACCTCTCGTCGCTGCGGGTCCTGGGCAGCGTCGGCGAGCCGATCAACCCCGAGGCGTGGATCTGGTACCGCGAGCACATCGGCGGCGGCAAGGCCCCGATCGTCGACACCTGGTGGCAGACCGAGACCGGCGCCATGATGATCAGCCCACTGCCCGGCGTCACCGAGACCAAGCCCGGCTCGGCCCAGCGCGCGCTCCCCGGCATCGGCGCCACCGTCGTCGACGACGAGGCCCGCGAGGTCCCCAACGGCTCCGGCGGCTACCTCGTCCTCACCGAACCGTGGCCGTCCATGCTCCGCACCATCTGGGGCGACGACCAGCGCTACATCGACACCTACTGGTCGCGGTTCGAGGGCCGCTACTTCGCCGGTGACGGTGCCAAGAAGGACGAGGACGGCGACATCTGGCTGCTCGGCCGGGTCGACGACGTCATGCTCGTCTCCGGCCACAACATCTCGACCACCGAGGTCGAGTCGGCCCTGGTCGGACACCCGTCCGTGGCCGAGTCCGCCGTGGTCGGCGCCGCCGACGCCACCACCGGCCAGGCGATCGTCGCCTTCGTCATCCTCCGCGGCACCGCCGCCGACAGCCCCGAGCTGGTCGAGGAGCTGCGGGCGCACGTCGGCCGGACCCTCGGCCCGATCGCCAAGCCGAAGCAGATCAAGGTCGTCGGCGAGCTCCCGAAGACCCGCTCCGGCAAGATCATGCGCCGTCTGCTGCGCGACATCGCCGAGGGCCGCGAGATCGGCGACACCACCACCCTCGCCGACTCCACCGTGATGAACCTCATCCAGGCCCAGCTCCCCCCGGCGGGCAGCGAGGGCTGACCTGGCCGACCGGCCGAGAACGCCGGAAGACCCGGAGACCACGGTGCCCCCGGGCGGTTGCGACCGCCCGGGGGCACCGTGGTCGGAGACGGCGGGGGTGGACCGGTGACCTGCGGCGGCCGGCCCGTCAGCCCCGGCGCTCGGCGACCAGCGTGCGCAGGGTCTCGTAGGCGCCCTGGACCAGGCTCCGGCTGCGCAGCGGCAGCGCGCCGGCCATCACCGCGATCCCGACCTGGGCACGCGGGCTGAACCCGACGAAGGTGGTGGACCTCCGGGTGACCCCTGCGTGGTAGACCAGCTCGTCGCCCATCGTGCCCACGGTGCCCAGCGCGCCCTCCATGCCCTGCGCACCGGCGCCCGACTCCGCCGGGGACTCCGGACCCGGCCGGGCCGCCGAGCGCGACGCGCCCGCCAGTTCTGCCACGTCCGCCCCGTCCGAGAGGCCCTCGGGATCCTCGGGATCCCCCGGACCCCGGTGTGACCACAACGCGCGGTGGTTCCAGCCCAGACAGATCCGGGGGCCGCCGCGCCGCCCGCCAGTGCGCGGCCGACGCACCTCCCCCAGCGCCGTCCGCAGCACGGCCGCGTCGGCCCGTTCGGGGAGCGGCACGGCGTCCAGTGCCAGGTTCGCCTGCAGGTAACGGAGCATGTCGTCCGCCGTGGAACGGAGCGCGGCGGCGCCCGGGAGGGCGGGCAGCCGGAAGGACGGCACGCGCCTACCGCGCCGGTAGCCGGCGTCCTCCTCGCGGCCGGGACCGCAGGAGGTGTCCACCAGGCCCAACGGGCCGCAGACCCTGGCGGCGAGCAGATCGTCATACCGCTGTCCGGCCGCGTTGGCCAGCAGGAGTCCGAGCAGGCCGCAGCCGAGGTTGGAGTACCGCACCTGCGCACCCGGGGTTCCTCGGACCGCCGTCCGGGGCAGCGCCCGGAGCAGGTGGGCCGGACCGAAGGTGGCGTACGGGCGGGTGAACCAGCGCGGGGCCACCGCGGGAAGCAGCCCGTCCGGCAGCCGGGGCAGCCCCGAGGTGTGGGTGGCCAGGTGGAGCAGGGTGATCGGCCGCTCGTGCGGGTAGCCGGGGGCGGCGTCGGCGGGCAGGTAACGGTCGATCGGATCGTCGTAGCCGACCTCGCCGCGGGCCGCCATCTCGGCGAGCAGCAGCCCGGTGAAGGTCTTGGTGACGGAGCCGAGCTCGAAGCGGGTGTCGGCACGAACCGGGCGTTCGACGGAGCGGTCGACGTGCCCGCGGCAGGCGACCGTCCGCTCGTCCCCACGGATCACCACCACGGCGGCACCGCCACCCGGGGCGGCGGCCCGGAAGAGCGGGCGGAGCAGGCGGTCGAGGTCCGGCCCGGGCTCGGAGGCAGCGGCAGAGGCCGAACCGGAGGCGGAACCGGAACCCGGACCGGGCCGATGACCGGGCAGGCGGTCCGGCCGGTCGTCCGGCCGGTGGTCGGACGAGGCGTCGGGACCGGGCGGGCGGTGGAGGGCGCCGTTCATCACCGCGGGCTCCGGTGGGAGGGCCGCGACGGGAGTCGTAAGAGGGGTGGTCCGGGCATGGTGGTGCCTCCCGAGGAGGAAGGGAACGGGGCTGGACACCGGCCGGGCTGAACCGGGCCGGCGCCTGCGGTCGACGATAGGGAGCGGTTCACCCGTCTGCATGCCGCAGACTCCGTTCGGGTGTCGCACCTCCGTTCGGACGGGTGCAGAACAGGCCGCCAAGTCCTAAGTCCTGAAGTATGACAATCCGGACGTCGCCTTGCCGTTCCCGCTAGAATGTCAACGACGCATCAAGATTCCGCGTCACAGGGCGCGCCGGGAAGTCTGGTCGGCACTGCACCACAGGTGCATCCGGACACCGTTTCCCCGCCCCAGGAGGTCCCTCGTGGCCAGCCAGCCGCCCGCCCAAGAGCCGACGACCCGACGCCGCCAGCTCCTCGGCAGGTTGTCCCTCCCCGAGCGCACGTACATCACCGACGCCCTGCGGACGGAGACGGTCGGCGGCATCCTGCTGCTGATCGCCGCGGTGATCGCCCTCATCTGGGCCAACGTCTGGCCGCACGCGTACGAGAGCGTCCTCGACTACACCGTCGGGCCCTCCGGACCGCTCCACCTGGACCTCACGCTGGACGCGTGGGCCAAGGACGGGCTACTGACGATCTTCTTCTTCGTGGCCGGCATCGAACTGAAACGCGAGTTCGTCGCCGGCGAGCTGCGGACCCCGAGTGCCGCACTGCTGCCGGTGGTGGCCGCGGTCTGCGGCGTCACGCTGCCGGCCGTCCTCTTCGCCCTCGCCAACTCGGGCGCCGGCGGCCACCCGGGCGGCTGGGCGATCCCGACCGCCACCGACATCGCCTTCGCGCTGGGCGTGCTGGCCGTGGTCGGCAGCCACCTGCCGTCCGCGCTGCGGGCCTTCCTGCTCACCCTCGCCGTGGTGGACGACCTGATCGCCATCCTGATCATCGCGATCTTCTACAGCTCCGGCATCAAGTTCTGGGCGCTCGGACTGGCCTTCGCCGGGCTGGTGCTGTTCTGGTTCCTGCACCGGCGCGGGGTGCACGGTTGGTACCTGTTCGTTCCGCTGGCCTTCCTGAACTGGGCGCTGATGCACGAGAGCGGCGTGCACGCCACGGTGGCGGGCGTCGCGATGGGCCTGATGCTCCGCTGCCACCGGGAGGGCGACGAGAAGCAGTCCCCCGGCGAGCAGATCGAACACCTCGTCCGCCCGGTCTCGGCGGGGCTGGCCGTGCCGGTGTTCGCGCTGTTCGCCGCCGGGGTGACGATCACCGGGCCGGCACTCGGCGAGGTGTTCACCCAGGCCACCCCGCTCGGCATCATCCTCGGCCTGCTGGTAGGCAAGACCGTGGGCATCTTCGGCGGTACCTGGCTGGCCGCGCGCTTCACCCGCGCCGAGCTGAACCCGCAGCTCAAGTGGGCGGACATGTTCGCGGTCTCGGTGCTGGCCGGCATCGGCTTCACCGTCTCACTGCTGATCAGCGAACTGGCCTTCCCGGACGACCCAGCGCTGGCCGACCGTTCCAAGGCCGCCGTCCTGGTGGGCTCGCTGCTCTGCGCGCTGATCGCCACCGTCCTGCTGAAACTGCGCAACCGCCACTACCAGGAACTGTGCGAGGAGGAGGACCGCGACCTGGACGGCGACGGCGTCCCCGACGTCTACCAGCTCGACGACCCCGCCTGGCAGGCCCGCATGGCCGAACGGGCCCGTGCAGCCGAGCGGGCCGGCGGGACGGAGCCCACCCGCCCCACCGAGAAGGGCCCGGACGGGACCCGCTGAGGCGGCCCGAACGCCGGGACACGTCCCTCCGGCGGGGCCCCCGGAGTGGTGTGCGCTCGGGCGGTAGGGGCATGATTCTGAGCTGTCGACAGTCCACCGACGCCGCCGGGCCGCCCCGGTCACCCGGAACCGCCCGGGAGCCGCACCGTGCGGCGGCGTCACACGCCGCACGGCCGAAGAGGAGAACAGCTGATGCCCGCAGGAGCCGCAGACCCGTCCAGCAACGGCCGGGCGCCCTACGAGGGCGAGCGTTCGGTGGGGCAGCTGTTCGCGGCGGCCACCACCGACCTGTCCGCCCTGGTCCACGACGAGATCGCGCTCGCCAAGGCCGAGCTGCGCGCGGACGTCAAGCGCGGTGTCTCCGGCGGCGTCTCGCTGGTGGTCGCCGGTGTGGTGGCGCTGGCCGCCGTCCCGATGCTGAGCGCCGCCGCGGCGTACGGGATCCACGCGCTGGGCCTCTCGCTGGGCTGGTCGTTCCTGATCGTGGCCGGTGCGTACCTGCTCCTGGCCGTGCTGCTCGGCCTGCTGGCGCTGCGTTCGTTCAAGCGGATCGAGAAGCCGCACCGGACCATCGAGGGCGCCCAGAAGACCGCCGACGTACTCAAGAACGCCCGGCCGCGTCCCGCCACCAAGGAGGAGATCGACCGGGCCCTGGGCCGCATCCCGTAAAGGGCGGCCGGAACGGACGCGGGCACCCGCCGGGCGGACGGCGGGCCGGCGGCGAACAGGCCGGCGGCGAGCGGACGGGCGGACGCCGTGGGCCCGTGGCGCCGGGCGGCGAGCCCCCGGCACGCCTGACGCACCGAGTGCGAGTGCCGGGCACGTGTCCGGCACGGGGATGTGACACGCTCTCGGTATGTCGCTCGACCAGAAGCCCGTGCCCGCGCAGCCGTCCGCCCGCTCCGGCGGCACATCCGGCGACGACGACCACGACAGCGCCTCCGGCCCCACCGACGGCGCCGCTGTCAACGGGACGACCGACGACGCCCCCCTCGACTCCGCGTGGGACATCCGGCAGGCGGGGCCCTGGACCCACCGCGACCTCGCCGCCAACGGTGCCCGGTTCCACATCGCCGAGCTGGGAGAGGGCCCGCTGGTCCTGCTGGTGCACGGCTGGCCCGAGTACTGGTGGGCCTGGCGCCACCAGCTGACCGCGCTCGCCGCGGCCGGCTACCGGGCCGTCGCGCTCGACCTGCGCGGGATCGGCGGCAGCGACCGCACCCCGCGCGGCTACGACCCGGGCAACCTCGCGCTCGACATCACCGGGGTGATCCGCTCCCTCGGTGAGAACCGGGCCCACCTGGTCGGCCACGCCTCGGGCGGGACGCTGGCCTGGGTGGCGGCGGTGATGCGGCCGTCGGTGATCCAGAGCCTCACCGTGGTCTCG
Organism: Kitasatospora sp. NPDC127035; assembly: GCF_042726075.1. Classification (NCBI taxonomy): domain Bacteria; kingdom Bacillati; phylum Actinomycetota; class Actinomycetes; order Kitasatosporales; family Streptomycetaceae; genus Kitasatospora; species Kitasatospora sp. NPDC127035. Next base: position 226,111 of record NZ_JBHXDN010000001.1, read on the forward strand.
GCGGCACACCCGCGCGACCTCCGTCGGGCCCTGCTCACGGACCGGCGCCAGATGGCCGCTTTCGATCACGTCCTGGGCTTCCAGCGGCCGTGGATACCGGAACGCCGTCTGGTGGCCGACGACGCGGCACTGGTCGGCCGCTACCTGGACGACTGGACCGGCCGCAACCAGCTGGACCGCGCGACGGTGGCCGCGTACCGGCGGGCGATCCGGATCCCCAGCACCGCGCACTGCTCGATCGAGCCGTACCGGTGGCTGCTGCGGTCGATGGCCCGGCCGGACGGCATCCAGTTCGCCCGCCGGATGAAGAAGCCCATCACCGCGCCGACGTTGCACGTCCAGGGCGCCGCGGACCCGGTGCTGCTGTCCCACACCGCGCTCGGCGGCGGTGAGTACGTCGCCGCGCCGTACCGCTGGCGGCTGATGCCCGGGATCGGGCACTTCCCGCACGAGGAGGCGCCGGAGCAGTTCACCGCGGAACTGCTGGACTGGATCGGCCGCCACAAGGACTGAGTGCCGGGCGGGGCACCCGGGTCCGTCCGGGTTCGTCCGCGAGCGGGCCGATGATCAGGGTCGAAGGTCCCAACTCCCTTTACAGTGTGCTCATATGACAAACGCATAGGCCAAGATGGGCACAACTCCCGTGGTTACCCCCGTCGGCCCAGGGGCATCCATTGCGGTATGACCTGGATGCCCGATCGCGACGGCGCCCCGCGCGGCCGACGCCACACCAGCCCGCAGCGCTCCGCCGCCCACCGCACCGACTGGTCGGACGACCTCGGCTACGACGTCGTGGACCGCCACCAGCGCACGGACCAGCGGCAGCTCGGCATCCCACGCATCCTCGGCCGTCGCGCCCGCTGGGTGGGCGCCAGACTCCGACGCGAGACCTGAGGCCCCGACCCGGCCCCCCGGGAGGACCGGCGGCCGTACGGATCAGAGGGCGCAGCCCTGGGTGTCGACCCGGGCCGTGGCCGTGCTGCCCTTCTCGGCGTCCTCGCGCACCTCGGCGGCGGTCAGCACGTACCCGGTGTCCGCGCTGTCCAGCGACTTGGCGAACACCATCCCGAAGACCTGGCCGTCCGGCGTGAGCAGCGGACCTCCGCTGTTGCCCTGGCGGACCAGCGACCGCACCGAGTAGACGTCCCGGACCACCTGGCCGCGGTGGTAGATGTCCGGACCGTTCGCCTGGATCCGGCCGCGGATGCGGGCCGGCTGCACGTTGAAGGCGCCGTTCTCGGGGAAGCCCGCCACGATCGCGCTGTCGTTGGTCTTCGCCTCGCCGGCGAAACCGAGCGGCGGCGCGTTGAGCTTGGGCACGTCCAGGATCGCGATGTCGCGCTGCCAGTCGTAGCGGACCACCGTCGCGTCGTACAGCTGGCCGACCCCGCCGATCTGCACGGTGGGCTCGTCGACCCCGCCGACGACGTGGGCGTTGGTCATCACCCGGTGCGGGGCGTAGACGAAGCCGCTGCCCTCCAGCGTCTTGCCGCAGGACGTGGCGGTGCCGACCACCTTGACCAGGCTCTGCTTCGCCTTCGCCACCGCCGGGCTCGCGGCCAGCGCCGGGTCGGGGATGTCGACCTGGGTGATCGGCTCGTGCTCGAAGGGGTTGAACACCTGCGGGAAGCCGTTGCGGGCGAGCACCTTGGAGAAGTCCGAGAACCAGTTGGGCGCGTCGGACGGCAGCGTGTCCTGCACGCCGCTCAGGATCGCCGAGGTGCGGACCTGCTTGGAGACGGTCGGCAGGGACGTCCCGGCCAGGGCCGAACCGATCAGCCAGGCCACCAGCAGCATCGAGATCACGTTCACCACGGACCCGCCGGCCGCGTCCAGCGCCCGCGCCGGGCGGCGGTCGATGTGGCCGCGCAGCTTCCAGCCGAAGTGGGTGGTGATCGCCTGGCCGATCGCCGCCAGCACGATCACCACCACCACGGCGATCACGGAGGCGGTGGTCCCGGGGCTGAGGTGGTCGAGCAGCAACGGCAGCAGTTGGACGGCGAGCAGGCCGCCGCCGAGGAAGCCGAGGACCGACAGCACGCCGACCACGAAGCCCTGCCGGTAGCCCGACACGGCGAATCCCACGGCGGCGGCGATCAACAGCACATCCAGGACGTTCACCCGAACACCCTCCCATGCCGCGCCGCGCGCGCGGACGGGCGGGCGGCCGGGAGGGCGGCCGGGAGGGTCCGGCCCGCCGTTCCCGCACGGCCGGCGGCACGGGCCGCCACGTCCGGGCGGGCCGCCGCACGGGCCGCCACGCTCCCGCTCACCGGGACGGGACCCGCCGCGCCCCCGCTCACGACGGCCCGGAGTCGCGGCCGAGCACCGCACGGGAGCGGTCCCGGTCGCCCTGCACCAGCTCCAGCGCCTCGTCCGACAGGTTGACGATCCTGGCGGTGTCCCACGGCCGCTCCATGCCGCTGTGGTGGAGCACCCGGTCGATCACCCCGGCGGTGAAGCCCCACACCAGACGCCCCGCGACCGCGAAGGCCGGGCCCAGGTGACCCGAGGGATGGCGGAGCCTGGCCCGGTTGGCCGGGTCGGTCAGCTCGTCGATCGACACCCGGAACACCGCGCCGGTCTCCGCGGTGTCCACCGGCCGGACCGGCGACTCCTCGCGCCACCAGCCGAGCACCGGGGTCACCACGAACCGGCTGACCGGGATGTAGAGGGCCGGCAGGGTCGCGAAGACCTGCACCCCGGCCGGATCCAGCCCGGTCTCCTCCCAGGCCTCCCGCAGCGCCGCCGCGACCGGCCCGGGACCGGCGGGGTCACCGTCCTCCGGGTCCAGCGCGCCGCCCGGGAAGGACGGCTGGCCCGCGTGCGAGCGCAGCGAGCGGGCCCGTTCGATGAGCAGGACGTCCGGACCGGTGGCGCCCTCGCCGAACAGCATCAGGACGGCGGCGGCGCGTCCGCCCTCGGGGGGCGGCAGGAAGCGGCTCAGCTGCTCGGGCAGCACCCGTTCCGCGGCTTCCCGGACCGGCTCCAGCCAGGACGGCAGGCCGTCCCGCTCGATCCCGGCCGCGCCGGCGGTCACTCGGCCACCGCCAGGTCGGCGGCCTCGCCCCGGTGGGCGGCGGCGTCGGCGCGGGCGGCGGCCTCGCCCGGGAAGTCCGCGGGCGGCCTCAGCCGCTGGCCGGGCTGGCCGCCCATCTCGTACTTGAGCAGCTTCTGCGCCTTCTCCGGATCGGTCTCCCCCTCGCCGTACGCGGGGCAGAGCGGCGCGATCGGGCAGGCCCCGCAGGCGGGCTTCCGGGAGTGGCAGATCCGGCGGCCGTGGAAGACCACCCGGTGCGAGAGCATGGTCCACTCGGACTTCGGGAAGATCTCCGCGACGACCGCCTCGACCTTGACCGGGTCCTCCTCCGCCGTCCACCCGAACCGTCGGGACAACCGCCCGAAGTGGGTGTCCACGGTGATCCCCGGGACCCCGAAGGCGTTGCCGAGCACGACGTTGGCGGTCTTGCGACCGACGCCGGGAAGGGTGACCAGGTCCTCCAGCCGGCCCGGGACCTCGCCGCCGAACTCGTCCCGCAGCGCGATCGACAGGCCGATCAGCGACCTCGCCTTGTTCCGGAAGAAGCCGGTCGGCCGGATGATCTCCTCCAGCTCCGCCGGGTCGGCGGCCGCCATGTCCTCCGGCGACGGGTACTTCGCGAACAGTGCGGGCGTCGTCTGGTTCACCCGCAGGTCGGTGGTCTGCGCCGACAGCACCGTGGCCACCAGCAGCTCGAAGGGGTTGTCGAAATCCAGCTCCGGATGCGCGTACGGGTACAGCTCCGCCAGCTCCCGGTTGATCCGCCGCGCCCGCCGCACCATCGCCAGGTGCGACTCCGGTTTCCTCGGCCTGACCGTCGCCGCCGGCTTCGCAGCCGCCTTGGTCGCCGGCTTCGCGACCGCCTTGGTCCCGGCCTGCCGGACCTTGCTCTCTGCCATGCACGAAGGCTACGCCGGACGGTCCGCCGCGTGCGGCGGATCAGCGATGACCGATGGACGACCGGTGGCGGCACGCCGCACACCGGCCGCCGGGAGGGCGCGTTCACCGGGGCGGGGCCCCCGGGAGGGCGCGTTCGCCGGGGCGGGGGCGCACGGGATAGCGTCACCCGCATGGTCAGCACCGCCGCCCCGAGGGCCTTCCTTCCGCCCGGGCCCGACGGCCCGTGCCCTCTGACGGTGCTTCGACCGCCGCGCCGCCGAGGCCGTCCGCACCACCGCCCGCGCCGCCGTCAGCTCCACCGCCTGTGCGGCCGGTGAGCCGGCCCGCACCGCGGCACGTAGGAGCGGATCTGCTCACCCCCCGGCCGCAGCCGCTGCCGCCGCTGGTCTGGCCGCCACGGTTGCGGTGGCTCCCGCACGTCGCCGTGGTCCTCGGGGCCCTGGCCCTGGCCGCGACGGGCGCGGACCCGGTCGCGCGCCTGCTGGCCGTCGCGCACGCGGGAACCCTGGTGGTCGCGCTGCGCCGGCCGGTGGTCGCCTGGTGGCTGGCGACGGCGCTCGCCGTCGTCATCCCCGTCGCCCACCCGCCCACGCACGACAACGAGCTGTGGACGTGGCCGGTCCAGGCCGGAGTGCTGCTCCTGCTCGCCCTGCGGAACCGGTCGGCGGTGTCCGCCACGGCGGCCTGCGTGAGCGCGCTCTGCGGCGCGTCACTGAAACTTGCCGGCCTGCCGGTCGGGTCGTGGGCCTTGGTCGCGGTCGGCTGCGGGTGGTTCGCGCTGGCGGTCCTGATCGGCGCGGTCCGCCGCGGACGCCGCGAGGACCGGGCCCGGCTGATCGAGCAGACCGCCGCGACCGCGCACGAACGGGCGCTGCGCACCGTGCTGGAGGAACGCGCCAGGATCGCGCGCGAGCTGCACGACGTGGTCGCCCACCACATGTCCGTCGTGTCGATCAAGGCGGACGCGGCGCCGTACCGGGTGGCGGACCCGCCGCCGGAACTGGTCGCCGAACTGGCCGCGATCCGCGCGGTCGCCCTGGACGGCCTGACGGAGCTGCGTCGCCTCCTGGGCGTGCTGCGTGCGGACGGTCCGGAGGAACGGTTCGGCGGCACCGCGCCGCAGCCCTCCCTGGAACGGCTCGACGCGCTGCTGGACACCGTCCGCTCCGCCGGGCTGACGGTCGGTCTGGTCGTCGACGGCCCGCGCCGCCCCTTGCCGCCGGGCGTCGGGCTGTCGGCCTACCGGATCGTCCAGGAGGCGCTGAGCAACACGCTGCGGCACGCACCCGGCGCGCAGTCCGTCGTCGAACTCGCCTACCGCCCCGCGGCACTGGGGCTGCGGGTCGCCAACGGGCCCGCGGCGCAGGAGGCACCGCCCTCCCCCGGCAGCGGCCACGGGCTCACCGGCATGCGCGAGCGGGCGGCGATGCTCGGGGGCGACCTCGCCGCCGGTCCGACCTCCGACGGCGGGTACGAGGTCACCGCCGTCCTGCCCACCACCACCCCCCACGAGGACGGCCCGGCATGACGACCAGGGTGTTGATCGCCGACGACCAGGGCATGGTCCGCGAGGCCTTCTCGGTCCTGCTCGGGGCCCAGCCCGGCATCGAGGTGGTCGGCACCGCACGGGACGGCGCCGAGGCCGTCGCCCGCGCGGAGGAGCTGCGCCCCGACGTGATCGTGATGGACGTCCGCATGCCGGTCCTGGACGGCATCGAGGCCACCCGCCGGATCACCGGGCTGCTGGGCGGGACCACGCGGATCCTGGTGCTCACCACCTTCGACCTCGACGAGTACGTGTACGAGGCGCTGCGGGCGGGCGCCACCGGGTTCCTCCTCAAGGACGCGTCCGGCGTGGAACTGGCCGAGGCCGTCCGGGTGGTGGCACGCGGCGAGGCGATGCTCTCGCCGGACCTGACCAGACGGCTGATCACCGAGTTCTCCCGGCTGGATGGTGCGGCCCGGCCGGCGGCCGGACCATCGGACGGACCATCGGACGGGCCGGCGGACAGGGTGCCTTCAGGGACGACAGGGGCGTCCACCAAGGCGTCCGCCGGCGCCTCGCCGCCTCGGCGGTTCCGGCGGAGCGGGCCCCGCGAGCAGGTCACCGGACAGGCCGCCGCGCAGGTCACCGGGCCGCCCCGCGAGCGGGTCGGCGGACCGACCGCCGGGCTCACCGAGCGCGAACGCGAGGTGCTGGTCCAGATCGCCCGCGGCCTCTCCAACGCCGAGATCGCCCGCGAGCTGGTGGTGGCCGAGGAGACCGTCAAGACCCATGTGGGCCGCATCCTGCGGAAGCTGAGCCTGCGTGACCGCACCCAGGCCGCCGTCTTCGCGTACGAGAACGGGCTGGTCACACCGGGGAGCGACGCGGCGGGCCGCTGAGCGGCGTCCCCCGGGAGAGCCACGTCCCGGGGTTGGCTCCGCCGGGGGACGCGGGGTGCGGCCGGGTTCGGGGAGGCTCGGAGGTGTCGGCGGGCCGGCGGGAGCACCCGCCGGCCCGAGCCTCGCGATCCCGCGCCCCGGCACCTCACCCCGCACCCCGCAACCCCGCAACCCCGCACAGGAGCACCGGTATGACCCCGTCCGTCCGAACCGTCCTGTCGGCGGCACCCCGCCGGCTCAGGCGAGCCGTCCTGGTCGCCGCCGCCCTGCTCGCCTCGTCGCTCACGTTCCTGGTCGCGGTGATCATGCTCGGGGCATACCTGCCGGCGATCCCCAAGGCGGGGATCATCGGACCGGTGCTCGGCGGCCAGTACCCCCTCCTCGTCGCCCTGCTCGGCCTGGCCGGCGCCGCGCTCGCCACCGCCGCCCGGCGCGGCGGCCTGGTGCGCTGGGGCCGGACGGTCACCGTGGTCGCGGCGCTGTCGACCGCCGCCGCACTGGTCATCGGCGGGATCCAGTACGCCGACGCCCGGCGGGCCGGCGCCGAGGTCTCGTTCGGCGAGGTCTTCGGCCAGCTCGCCTACCCGGACACCGCGCCCGACTCCACGGAGACGTACGGGACCGCCGACGGCGAGGAGCTGAAGGCCGACGTCTACCTCCCCCCGCGCCACGACGGCAGGACTCCCGCCGTCGTGCTCGCCCACTCCGGCGGCTTCCACACCTTCGACAAGTCCGACCTGCGCGGCACCGGACGCTGGCTGGCCGACCACGGCGTCGCCGTCTTCGCCGTCGACTACCGGCTCGCCCGGCCCGACCGCCCCACCTGGGACAAGGCCCCTCAGGACCTCGTCGCCGCGCTGCGCTGGGTGCAGGACCGGACCGACGCGTACGGCCTCGACCCCGACCGGATCGCGCTGGGCGGCATGTCGGCCGGGGGCACGCTGGCCATGAACGCCGCCTACCGTCTGCAGAACGGGACGATCAGGCCGACGAGCGGTGCCGCGCCCAGGCCCCCGGCCTCGGTCGTGGGCTTCTACCCGGGTGTCGACGTCACCGAGATGTGGCGGCGCGACGTGGCCGGCACCCGCGCCGCCGCCGAGCTGTACACCGGCGGCACGCCCGCGCAGTATCCCGACCGCTACCGCGAGGTGTCCCCCGCCCCGGAGGTCCGCCCGGGCCTCCCGCCCACCCTCCTCGTGGTCGGCGACCGCGATCGCAGCGCCCCGCCCGGAGGTGTGGAGGCCCTGGGCGACACGCTGCGCACGGCCGACGTCCCCACCACCGTGCGCGTGCTGCCGTTCGCCGAGCACGCCTTCGACGACGCCTACGGCAGCCTCACCTCCCAGACCGGCCGCCGGGTCCTCCTCGACTTCCTCACCGGACGGCCCGTTCACTGACCGGCCCCCCGACGCGGTCCGCCGGCGCGGTCCCCCGGCGCGGTCCGCCGGCGCGGCCGGTCCCGGGTGCAACCCGCCGCGGCGAGCCGCACCCCGAGCCTCAGCCCCGCCCGAACAGGGCGTCGACCTCGCCGAAGCCGAGAGCGCCGGCCGGCTCGGTCAGCGAGCCCGCGCCGAGCAGCTCGGCGGCGCCCGCCCGGGCGGCGGTGTAGGCGAACTGGGCCAGGCTCGTTCCGACGCTGACCCGCCGCACCCCCGTGGCGGCGAGCTCGGCGACGGTGGGCCCGCCCGCGACGGCCATCGCGTTGACCGGCAGCGGCGAACGCGCGCAGAGCGCGGCCAGCGCGTCGAGGTCCAGCAGGCCCGGCACGAAGAGACCGTCGGCGCCGGCCTCCGCGTACGCCTCGGCGCGGACGAGAACGTCGTCGAGGCCGCCCAACCCGAACAGGAAGACGTCCGTCCGGGCGTTCACCACCAGCTCCGGCAGGCCCGCCCCGGCCGCCGCAGCTCGCGCCGCGCGCAGCCGCTCGGCCTGGTCCGCGACCGCGAACAGCGGGCCGCCGACGGCCACCGAGTCCTCCAGGTTGACGCCCGCCGCACCGGCCCCGACCAGCGCCCGGACGGTCTCGGCCACGTCGTCGGGCTTCGGGCCGTAACCGCCCTCGGCATCGACGGTGACCGGCAGGTCGACGGCGGCGGCGACCCGACGGGCCACCTCGACGGCCTCCGCCCGGTCGAGACGCTGGCCGTCGCCGCGCCCGAGCGACCAGGAGACACCGCCGCTGGTGGTGGCGATCGCCGCCGCTCCGACCGAGGCGATCACGGCGGCGCTCCCGGCGTCCCAGGCGTTCGGCAGGACGAGCACGCCGTCGGCGACGAGGGCCCGCAGGCGTACGGCCCGCTCACGGAGGACCGGGAGGGAGGGGACCGCGGACAGGGGGGCGGCGGGAGAGGTCATGAGGGTCACCGGCTTTCACACGGGGGATCGTGGTGCGACACCGGAATCCTCGCGGGCGCCATACGGTCGGCTCCAGTGATTAAGCTGAGACCGAATCTCGGCCCGGACCGGAAGGTGGCGGCGATGCGGACCGCGCTCGCGTTCTCGACGGACGACCTGGCGCGGACCAGGTTCGCCGTCTCCCCGATGTGGGAGGTGGTGACCAGCCTCCGGGCTCTGGCCCACACGCCCGTCCCGGCACTGCACCGGCAGTGGGCGGGGCAGGTCCGGCCCCGGCTGGCCGCCGTCGGACCCGTGTACCGGCGGCTGGCCGCGATGGTCCCGCCCGAGGGCCACCTGCCGGACTTCCTCAACCCCGTCCCGGCCACCAGCGCCCCGGCGCTCGCCGACGAGCTGGCCGCGATCGCCGCCACCGCTCCTGCCCAGGTGCGGGCCGACCTGGACCTGCTGGCCGCCGCGCACGACGGCCGGCTCCCGGCCCCGCTCGAACCGCTCTACCGCGACCCGGCCGGCCGGTTGCCCCGGCTGACGGCCGACATCGAGGCGTACTGGCAGCTGGCGCTGGCGCCGTACTGGGCCCGGATCCGCGCGCTGCTGGACGCGGACGTGCTGCACCGCGCCCGCCAGGCCGTCGGGCACGGCACCGCCCACGTCCTCGACGACCTGCACGAAACGGTCCGCTGGGACGGCGGCGCGCTCCGGCTGGAGCAGCGGCACTGCGCGGTCCGGCGCCTGGACGCCGGTGCCGGGCTGCTGCTCGTACCGTCGGTGTTCGCCTGGCCGCGGGTGCTGACCCGGTCGCTGCCGCCCGACCCGCCGCAGCTCGCCTACCCGGCCCGCGGGATCGCCACGCTGTGGGAACCCCGGCCGAGCACCGGCTCCGACGCGCTCGCCGCCGTCCTCGGCCGTTCCCGGGCCCGGTTGCTCGCCGAACTCGACTCGCCGGCCTCCACCACCGAACTGGCCCGGCGCACCGGTCTCTCCGCCGCCGGGGTCTCCCAGCACCTCACCGGCCTGCGCGCGGCCGGGCTGACCAGCGCGCACCGGGCCGGTCACGCCGTGCTCTACGCCCGCACCGCCGTCGCCGACGCCCTGCTCGCTCCGGAAACGGCCTCCGGAGCGGGAGCGGCGCGGTGAACAGCCCGGTGAACGGCGCGGTGAACGGCGCAGGAATCGGCAGGCTGGACGGCACGGGGAACCGCGCGGAAACGGCTCAGCGACCCGTGCGACCGCGGTGACCCCGGCTTGACGCCGGGTTGACCTGGCGGTACAGGCGGTACGAATGGCCCCGCGCAGCACCCCTCGGCGCACCCCCTCCTCATATGATCGGAGCGACATGCGCCATGCTTGGTGATGCAGAGCACTGTACGAACTTGTGCCGAACGGCTTGACGGCCGGCCGGCCGAGAAGGAGGAAGCACGTGGACGACGTTCTGCGGCGCGCCGCACTCTTCGCGGCACTCGACGACGAACAGGCCGGCGAGCTGCGCGCTTCCATGACCGAGGTCACGCTCGCCCGCGGTGAGTCGCTGTTCCACGAGGGCGACCCGGGCGACCGGCTCTACGTCGTCGCCGAGGGCAAGGTCAAGCTGCACCGCGCCTCGCCGGACGGCCGCGAGAACATGCTCGCCGTCCTCGGCCCGAGCGAGATGATCGGCGAACTGTCGCTCTTCGACCCGGGCCCGCGCACCGCCACCGCGAGCGCGCTCACCGAGGTCAAGCTGCTCGGCCTCGGCCACGGCGACCTGCAGCCCTGGCTGCACGCGCGCCCCGAGGTCTCGATCGCACTGCTGCGCGCCATCGCCCGCCGCCTGCGCCGGACCAACGACGTGATGTCCGACCTGGTCTTCTCCGACGTGCCCGGGCGCGTCGCCAAGGCCCTGCTGGACCTCTCCCGCCGGTTCGGCGTGCAGTCCGACGAGGGCATCCACGTCGCCCACGACCTCACCCAGGAGGAGCTGGCCCAGTTGGTCGGCGCCTCCCGCGAGACGGTCAACAAGGCGCTCGCCGACTTCGCCGGCCGCGGCTGGCTGAAGCTGGAGGCACGCGCGGTGGTCCTGATGGACGTCGAGCGGCTCTCCCGCCGCTCGCGCTAGTCGATCGGCCGCCCGGGACCCGGGACCCGACCGGAAGCCTGCACGACGAGGGGCCCGTACGCCGAGCGTACGGGCCCCTCGGCCGTCCGGGCCCCTCGGCCGCGCGGCACCGGGTCAGTCCGGGATGAGCCCGTGCTCCCGCAGGTACTGGAGCTGGGCCCGGACCGACAGCTCGGCGGCCGGCCAGAGCGCACGGTCCACGTCGGCGTAGACCCGCGCCACCACCTCGCCCGCCGTCCGGCAGCCGGCCTCGACCGCCGTCTCCACCTGGGCCAGCCGGGAGGCCCGGTGCGCGAGGTAGTAGTCGACGGCGCCGAGCGCGTCCGCGAGGACCGGGCCGTGGCCGGGCAGCACGGTCCCCACCCCGTGCTCGGCCGCCATGGTGTGCAGGTGCCGCAGCGAGTCGAGGTAGTCGCCGAGCCGGCCGTCCGGGTGGGCGACCATCGTGGTGCCCCGGCCGAGCACGGTGTCCCCGGTGAGGATCGCCCCGTCGGCGGGCAGGTGGAAGGTCAGCGAGTCGGAGGTGTGCCCGGGGGTGGCGACCACGCGCAGGTCGAGGCCGCCGACGTCCAGGCGCTGCCCGTGCGTGAGGCCCTCGGAGCCGAGCCGGTGCGCCGGGTCCAGCGCGCGCACCTCGGAGCCGGTCAGCTCCGCGAACCGGGCCGCGCCCTCGGAGTGGTCCGCGTGGCCGTGGGTGAGCAGGGTGAGCGCCACGCGCTTGCCCTGCTGCTCGGCGGTCTCGACCACCCTGCGCAGGTGGCCCTCGTGCAGCGGGCCGGGGTCGATCACCACCGCGAGGTCCGAACCGGGCTCGGAGAGCAGCCAGGTGTTGGTGCCGTCCAGCGTCATCGGCGACGGGTTCGGCGCCAGCACGCACAGCGCCCGGGGGGTGGCCCCGCCGCCGATGGCGGCGGCGGGGTCACCCGGCAGGAGTCCGCTCACCGGCCGCCCTCGCCGTCGCGATGCAGCGCGCGCAGGGGGAGGACCCGGGTGAGTGCGCGCTGGGCCAGCTCGCTGAAGGGGACGAGGCCGCCCTCACAGGCGGGGGTACGCGGGTTCAGGCTGCGGGCGGGCACCTGGCGTGCCGTCCGGCGAGCCACATCGTTGTGGGTCATCGGGCGTCGGTCCTTCCACTCGGATTCACGGGATTCACGGGGCTCGGGGAGGTCGGCGAGGCCGGGGAGACCGCGGGGGCTCGGCGGAGCCGACGGGTCCACCGGGATCGCCCGGTTCACCGGTCTCGGCCGGGTCGGCCGGCTCGCCGGTCTCACCGGGTTCGTCGAAGTCATCGAGGTCATCGAGGTCGTCGCAGTCATCTGAAGTCGTCGCAGTCGTCGCAGTCGTCGGAGCCGGGGGACTCGACCGCGTCCGGGCCCGGAGGGCTCAGCCGCCCGGACGGACGGGGAAGGAGCCGTCGATCGTCAGCTCGTCGTACCCCGTCCAGCGGACCGTAAGCCGGTCGCCCCGCACCTCGGCCCGACCGAGCACCGGGGTCAGCGAACGGTCACCGGCCACGGCCAGCGCCTCGGCGGCGCTGCGCACCGGCAGCAGTTCGCGCAGCACCGTGACGGTCGGCGGCAGCATGCCGTACCGGCCCTCCTCGTAGCCCCTGACCGCCTCGGCCGGGGTCAGCCAGGCGACCCGGTCGGCCTCCCCGACCTCGCGGGCGGCTCGCTGGCCGGGCGGCAGGGCGGCGACGAAGAACCAGGTGTCGTACCGGCGCTCCTCGAAGGCCGGGGTGACCCACCGGGCCCAGCCGGCCAGCAGATCGCTGCGGAGCAGCAGACCGTGCTCGCGCAGGAAGTCGGCGAAGGAGAGCTCGTGGGCCTCCAGGGCGGCGCGTTCCGCGCTCCAGTCCCGGGGTTCGGCGACGCTGTCCGCGTCCGGCCCCGCCAGCAGGACGCCGGCCTCCTCGAAGGTCTCGCGGACCGCCGCGCAGACCACCGCCTGGGCGGTGCGGGCGTCCACCCCGAGCCGTTCGGCCCACTCCTGCGGGCCGGGCCCGGCCCAGCCGAGTTCCGCCTCGGCGTCCCGCCGGTCCACCCCGCCGCCCGGGTAGGCGTACATGCCGGCGGCGAACGCCATCGAGGTGCGGCGGCGCAGCAGGTAGGCCTCGGGTCCGGGGGCGGCGTTCGGCGCAGTGCCCCGCTCCGCGTCCGTACCCGGCTCCGCATCCGCGAGCGGTTCCACGCCCGGCCCCGCGTCCGGCCCCGCGTCCCGGAGGAGCACCACGGTGGCGGACGGCTTGGGCACGGGCGGGCTCAGCTCGCCGGACTCGACCGCCCGGATCCGGGCAGGCCAGCCGGGAGGCATCGGGAGCGTCGTTGCTCGCTGGTCCATGCCCGGATGCTAAACGCCCGGGGGCGGGGTTGGACAGGGGTGATCCGCTGCCCGCCCCCGCTCCGGGGAGGTCCTCCGGTCACACGCGGGGTCAGGCCCCGGCGCGGACCCGGACCTGGAGCTCCACCTCGACCGGGGCGTCCAGCGGCAGCACGGTGACGCCGACGGCGCTCCGGGCGTGCACGCCGGCCTCGCCGAACACCTTGCCGAGCAGCTCGCTCGTACCGTTGATCACGCCGGGCTGGCCGGTGAAGTCCGGGGCGGAGGCGACGAAGCCGACCACCTTGACGACCTGCTCGACCAGGTCCAGGTCACCGATCACCGACTTGACGGCGGCCAGCCCGTTGAGCGCGCAGACCTGCGCGAGCTCCTTGGCCTCCTCCGGGGTGATCTCGGCGCCGACCTTGCCGGTGTTCAGCAGCTTGCCGCCCACCATCGGCAGCTGGCCGGAGGTGAAGACGAACTCGCCCGTGCGCAGCGCCGGGACGTAGGCGGCGACCGGGGCGGCCACCGGCGGCAGGGTCAGGCCCAGCTCGGCGAGCCTCTCCTCGACCTTGCTCATGCCTGCTTCTCCCGCTTGAAGTAGGCCACCAGCTGCTCCGGGTTCGGACCCGGTACGACCTGGACGAGCTCCCAGCCGTCCGAGCCGAAGTTGTCCAGGATCTGCTTCGTGGCGTGCACGAGCAGGGGTGCCGTCATGTATTCCCACTTGGTCATGGCCAGACTCTAGACGCTCCGCCCGGGCGACCGGCGCGGCCCGCGCTCGTGCGTGTGAGGTGGCCCACAAACCGGGCATGATTCAGGCCTGGCCCCCCCGGTAGTCCCGGCATCCGGCGCGGTCCCTGGTTACCCTCGCGGGAGGGCACCCTGAGCGGTGCCGCCCTCGGAGACGGACGGAGACGGAGCGTGGCACGCACCCCCGGCCAGGCGGCCCGGCGCGACCCCGACTGGGAGGGCGTGCGGTTGCACGTGGTCAGCGGCAAGGGCGGGACGGGCAAGACCACCCTGGCCGCGGCACTGGCGCTGGCCCTCGCAGCGGAGGGCCGCCGGACGCTGTTGATCGAGGTGGAGGGCCGGCAGGGCATCGCCGAGCTGTTCGGGATCGCGGCGCTGCCGTACGAGGAGCGCCGGATCGCCTCGGTCTCACCCGCCCAGTTGGGACTGCCCGGAGGTACCGCGGGCGGTGGCGAGGTCCACGCGCTCGCCATCGACACCGAGCAGGCGCTGCTCGAGTACCTCGACATGTTCTACAAGCTCGGCCGGGCCGGCAAGGCGCTGCAGAAGGTGGGCTTCGTCGACTTCGCGACGACCATCGCGCCGGGCGTCCGGGACGTCCTGCTGACCGGCAAGGCCTGCGAGGCGGCCCGGCGCAAGGGCCCGGACGGGCGCCGCCGGTACGACGCGGTGGTGATGGACGCGCCGCCGACCGGACGGATCACCAGGTTCCTGAACGTGAACTCCGAGGTGGCCGGGCTGGCCCGGTTCGGGCCGATCCACTCCCAGGCGCAGGCCGTGATGCGGGTGCTGAAGTCGCCCGAGACCGCGGTGCACCTGGTCACCCTGCTGGAGGAGATGCCGGTGCAGGAGACCGTCGACGGCTTCGAGGAGCTGCGCGAGGCCGGCCTCCCGGTGGGCGGGGTCCTGGTGAACATGGTCCGGCCGCCGCTGCTGGACGCGGCGGCGGTGGCCGCGGTCGACGGCGACCACCGCGAGGAGGTCGCGCTCGCCCTCGTCGAGGCGGGGCTCGGCGGGCGCTCGCGCAAACCGGAGACCGTCCGGGCCGCGGTCGAACCGCTGCTCGGCCCGCTGCTGGACCAGGCACGGGAGCACGCCGAGCGGGTGGAGCTGGAGCGCGAACAGCGCGCCGACCTCCAGCAGCTGAAGCTCCCGACCTACGAACTGCCGCTGCTGGGCGAGGGTGTGGACCTCGGCGGGCTCTACCGGCTGGCGGGCGAACTGAAGCGTCAGGGGGCAGCGTGAGCACGGGCGGGCGGAACAGCGTGCAGAGCGGCGGGAACGTGCAGAGCGGCGGCAGCCGGCTCGCCGTGGACGAGCTGATCGACAACCCGAAGACCAGGATCATCGTCTGCTGCGGCTCGGGCGGCGTCGGCAAGACCACCACCGCGGCGGCGATCGGCCTGCGGGCGGCGGAGCGGGGCCGCAAGGTCGTCGTGCTGACCATCGACCCGGCGCGGCGGCTGGCGCAGTCGATGGGCCTGACCGAGCTGGACAACACGCCCAGGATCGTCAAGGGCGTCACCGGCGACGGCGAGCTCCAGGCCATGATGCTCGACATGAAGCGGACCTTCGACGAGGTCGTGCTGGCCCACGCCGAGCCCGAGCGGGCCCGGGCGATCATGGAGAACCCCTTCTACCAGTCGCTGTCGGCCGGCTTCGCGGGCACGCAGGAGTACATGGCGATGGAGAAGCTGGGCCAGCTCCGCGCGGCCGAGGAGTGGGACCTCATCGTCGTCGACACCCCGCCGTCCCGCTCCGCACTGGACTTCCTGGACGCGCCGAACCGGCTCGGGTCCTTCCTCGACGGCAAGGTGATCCGCATCCTGACCGCGCCGGCCAAGGTCGGCGGCCGGTCGGCGATGAAGTTCCTCAACGTCGGCATGGGCCTGCTCACCGGCACCCTCGGCAAGATCTTCGGCGCCCAGCTGCTGACCGACGTGCAGACCTTCGTCAGCGCGACGGACTCGATGTTCGGCGGCTTCCGGGAACGCGCGGACCGGACGTACCAGCTGCTGCAGGCACCGGGCACGGCGTTCCTGGTGGTGGCCGCGCCGGAGCGGGACGCGCTGCGCGAGGCCGCGTACTTCGTGGACCGGCTGGCCGCCGACCGGATGCCGCTGGCCGGCCTGGTACTCAACCGGGTGCACGGCACGGGCGTCCCGCAGCTCACCGCGGAGCGGTCGCTGGCGGCGGCCGAGGCCCTGGAGGAGAACGGCTCGGAGCACGCGTCGCCGGAGGCCGAGCTGCTCGCGGCCGGGCTGCTGCGCCTGCACGCCGAGCGGATGCAGGTGATGGCGCGGGAGCGCCGCACCCGCGACCGCTTCGTCTCGGTCTACCCGGACGTGCCGATCGTCGAGGTCGCCGCGCTCCCCGGGGACGTCCACGACCTGGAGGGCCTGCGCACCATCGGTGAACGGCTCAGCGGGGCGACCGGCTGAGCCGTGCGGTCACCGACCGGGCGGCGCAGTCACCGGACGGCGAAGTCACCGGGCGGGCTGTCCCCGGCGGGGCGATCACCGGCGGGACCGTGCGGTCACCGGCCCGGGCAGGACCACGGGCCGGGAATGACCACCGACCGAACAGGGCCGAACGAGGCCGAACGCCGAGTGAAGCCATCGGCCGGACGGCCCGGAGGTTCAGCCCGCCTGGGCGTAGTCCGTCAGTATCACGCCGGTGGCCAGCGAGGTCTCGTACTCGGTGCGGGCCGTCTCCAGCAGCCGCCGCCACGAGACCACCGTCGGCCGTCGGCGCAGCAGCGCCCGGCGTTCGCGTTCGGTCATCCCGCCCCAGACCCCGAACTCCACCCGATTGTCCAGCGCGTCGGCCAGGCATTCCGTGCGGACGGGACACCCGCTGCACACCGCCTTGGCGCGATTCTGCGCCGCCCCCTGGACGAACAGTTCGTCCGGATCACTCGTGCGGCAGGCGGCCTGCGCACTCCAGTCGTCTACCCAGCCCATGCCGGCGCCGTCCTCTCCCGAATCGAGGCTCCCCCACGGCGGCAACGGCATATTCACCGTTGCCAGTTGAGGACGTTACGGAAGAACGACAGGTTGCAACAGCCCCTTCGGGCTCAATCTCGAATGACCCGATTGGACTATGGGTATCGATCAGCTCACTCGTTGGAGTGACCGCAGGTCGCAAGCCTTGCCAGGGTCGCGGGCGCCACTCTCGCCACGCGAGTCGTCACTGAGCGCTACCGGACACAGGTGCACAGCCAGCGACAGCTGCCTCAAAAACCCCCCAAGAAAGGGCAATTCGGGCAATTCTCATCACTCACAAGAGTGACAGATGCTGACAGAGCGAAGCTGTCGCAAGCTTGTGACAAGCCTAGGCGAACACCTGCCCCGGTGTGCGGGAATCGGCAACGTAGGGTTCTCCCATGGCACCGAAGCGCCCCCAGGCACCCCAGCCCCCAGGCAACACCGGAGCTCCGCGCGGTACACGCCGCGAGTCACCGCTGGCTTACGCGGGACACGGAGTCAAGTTCCTGGGGGTCAGCGTGCTCTCCGGAGTCCTGCTGGCCGGCATGGCCCTGCCCGCCGTCGGCGCGCTCGGCCTGACCGCCAAGAACACCGCAGAGGGCTTCTCCAACATCCCGGACGACTTCAAGACCCCTCCGCTCTCCCAGGCGACCCAGATCTTCGACGCCAAGGGCGGGCTGATCGCCAAGGTGTACGAGCGCGACCGCACCGTCCTCGCCGCCGACCAGATGTCGCCGTACATGCGGCAGGCCCAGGTCGACATCGAGGACGCCCGCTTCTACGAGCACGGCGCCGTCGACCTCAAGGGCGTGCTCCGCGCGATCAGCAAGAACGCGGAGAGCGGCACCACCTCCCAGGGCGCCTCGACGCTGACCCAGCAGTACGTGAAGAACGTCAACGTCGAGAAGGCCGGCGACGACCAGGCGGCCGTCCTGGAGGCCCAGCGCAAGACCCTGGGCCGCAAGATCCAGGAGCTGAAGGTCGCGATCAAGCTGGAGGAGGACCTGACCAAGGACCAGATCCTCACCAACTACCTCAACATCACCTTCTACGGCCACCAGGCCTACGGTGTCGAGGCCGCCGCCCAGCGGTACTTCAGCAAGAACAACAAGGACCTGACGATCGCCGAGGCCGCCACCCTCGCCGGCGTGGTGCAGAACCCCTCGCAGTACGACCCGGTGCGCTTCCCCGAGAACACGGTCAAGCGGCGCAACGTCGTGCTCGACAAGATGCTCGAGAACAAGCACATCACCGCGGACCAGGCCAAGGAGGCCAAGGCCGCCCCGCTGGGCCTGAAGTTCAAGGACCCGCAGAACGGCTGCATCACCGCGCAGGCCGGCATGGGCTTCTTCTGCGACTACGTCCGGCACGTGGTCAAGCAGGACCCGGTCTTCGGCAAGAACGCCGCCGACCGGAAGAAGTTCTGGGACCAGGGCGGTCTGAACATCTACACCACCCTCGACCCGGACAAGCAGGCCGCCGCCCAGAACGCGGTGACCTCCAAGGTCAAGGTGACCGACCCGGTCTCGGCCGCCGCCACCATGATGGAGCCCGGCACCGGCAAGATCCTCGGGATGGCCCAGACCCGCCCGTACGGCCTGGACCCGAACAAGAACCAGACCGTCGTCAACCTCAACGTCGACGCGGCGATGGGCGGCGGCAACGGCTTCCAGACCGGTTCGACGTTCAAGCCGGTCCTGGCCGCGGCGGCGCTGGAGTCGGGGATGTCCCCCACCCAGCCGTTCCCGTCCGAGAACAAGATCGAGTACCCCACGATGTCCACCTGCTCGGGCACCTGGAAGAACACCGCCAAGGGCAAGGAGCGCAGCGTCGGCAACGAGTCGGCCAGCGAGGTCGGCCCGTACGAGCTGAAGCAGGCCATGGCCCTGTCGGTCAACACCTACTTCGTGCAGATGGAGCAGAAGGTCGGCCTCTGCGCCATGAAGCAGATGGCCAACAAGCTCGGCATCAGCCAGACCTCGAAGGGCGACCCGTTCGTCGAGGTCCCGTCGATGGTCCTCGGCACCCTGGAACTCTCCCCGCTGACCATGGCGAACGTCTACGCCACCTTCGCCGCCCGCGGCAAGTACTGCACCCCCGTCGCGATCAACAAGATCACCACGGTGGACGGCAAGGACATCAAGGTCCCGCAGACGACCTGCAGCCAGGCCTACTCCCAGGACACCGCGGACGCCCTCAACGCCGTCCTGCTCAACGTGACCGAGAAGGGCACCGGCGCCTCCCTCCAGCTCGAAGGCGGACGCCAGATCGCCGGCAAGACCGGTACCACCGACGAGAAGAAGGCCGCCTGGTTCAGCGGCTACACCCCGCAGCTCGCCACCGCCGTCTGGCTCGGCGGCCCGGCCGGCGGCGTGAAGATGAAGAACATGAAGATCGGCGAGACCTACTACGGCGCCGACGGCGTCTTCGGCGCCACCGGCCCCGGCCCGATCTGGCAGATGGCGATGAACCAGGCCCTGCGCGGCGCTCCCATGGAGACCCTGCCGACCATCAACATCCCGGACCCGGCACCCAAGCCCGACCCGAACGCCACCGCGCCGGCCAGCCCGCCGGCCACCGGCGACCCCAACGCGGGTGGCAACCCGCCGCCGCCCGCCAACACCGGCGGCGGCAACCCCGGCGGCACCAACGCCGGCGGCCTGATCGGCGGCGGGATCACCCTCCCGCCGGGCATCATCGGCGGCGGCGGCAACGGCGGCGGCCACGGAAACGGAAACGGCGGCGGCCACCGCTGACCGACCCGGTCGACCGTGACGCGAAGAGGGGCGCGGCCCCGCCCCCCGGGGGGGGGGGCGGGCCCCCCGGCCGCCCCCCCCGCCGCCCCCCCCCCCCCGCGAGACCCCCCCCCCCCCCCCCCCCGGGCAGCTGAAAAA